>NZ_JCANUT010000009.1:0-82547 GCF_059569095.1 Propionivibrio pelophilus DSM 12018
TCCCAACTGGCTCAGTTCGCGCGCCCAGTAATGGGCGCTGGCGCACGCTTCCATGCCAATCAGGCAGGGCGCTTGCCCGGCAAAATAGCTGCGCACTTGCCGGCGCGAGAGCGTTCGCTTGACCTGCACCGCTTCGTGCCGATCCACGCCATGCACCTGAAATACTTGCTTTGCCAAATCCACTCCAACGCGCGTAAGGTTCATCTTGGACTCCTTCCTTCGTTTGACTGGTTGGTGACAACTCCAGTCTGGCACATCGATGCCGGTGCAAGGGAGGAGTCCATCCCATTGGCCTGCGCCGGAATGACGAATCTTCAATAAATCAGCGCTTCCCTAACAAGCAGAGGGGCGTTATTTCATCCGGTCCCGCGTCGCCAGCGCCGGGAACAAGCGGATCCAGCCGGCGGCGACGAGCAGCGTGCCGATGCCGCCGAGAACCACCGAGCCGACCGGACCGAACAGCGCGGCGGTGGCGCCGGACTCGAATTCGCCGAGCTGGTTCGAGGCGCCGATGAAGATGGTGTTGACGGCGGCGACGCGGCCGCGCATCTCGTCGGGCGTTTCGAGCTGCATCAGGGTCAGGCGGATGACCACGCTGACGTTGTCGACTGCGCCGGAAATGGCCAGTGCCACCAGTGACAGCGCGAAACTGGAGGACAGGCCGAAGACGATCATGCACACGCCGAAGGCCGCGACGCAGGCCAGCATGCGGTGGCCGACGCGGTTCTCCAGCGGCCAGCGGGCCAGTGCCAGCGACATGGTCAGCGCGCCGACGGCGGGAGCCGAGCGCAGCAGGCCCAGCCCGACCGGGCCGGTGTGCAGGATGTCGCGGGCGAAGATCGGCAGAAGGGCTGTTGCGCCGCCGAGCAGCACGGCGAAGAGGTCGAGCGACATGGCGCCGAGCAGGATCTTGTGCGTCCACACGAAGGACACCCCGGCGAAGACGCTGCGCAGGGTGTTGGCCGCATTCGCCGGCTGGTGGTCGTAGCGCACTGCCAGCGTGAGCGCGAAAGCGAGGGTCAGCATGACGGCCCCCGCGCCGTAGACCGTGATGGCGCCGACGGTGTAGAGCACGCCCCCAAGTGCCGGGCCGCAGATGATCGCGGCCTGAATGCCGCTGGTCGAAAGAGCGATTGCTCGCACGAGGAGGATGGGTGGGACCAGCTGCGGGATGAGTGCCTGTTGCGACGGCATCTGGAAGGCGCGGGAGATGCCAAAGACGATGGATATGCCGAGCAGCAGGCCGCGTGTGGCAAACCCGCCGGGTATCGCGGAGAGCAGCAACAGGGCAACGGCTGTCTGGGCGGCCATGCACGTGGCAAAGACACGGCCGCGATGCAAGCGGTCGACGAGGTGCCCGGCCGGCAGGGTCATCGCCAGCTGCGGCACGAACTGGAACAGCCCGACCAGCCCGAGATCCCAGGCGCTGCCGGTGATGTCGTACATCTGCCAGGCAACGGCAACCATCAGCATCTGGTTGGCGAGTGTGCCGAACAGGCGAGCCAGCCAGAAGAGGACGAACGGGCGCTGGGCGAGGAGGTGGGCGAAGGAGGACGGCGCCTCGGTCGAATTCAACAGGGAAGTCCCGGCGCGCAGGTCATCGCCTGCGTGGGCGGAACGATCGCGCGCTTCTCCGCCATCCAGCCGTTCATGCCGTGGGTGACGTTGTAAACCGTCTTGTAGCCGACTTGTTCCGAGAGGAACTGCGCGGCGGCGCGCGTGCGGTTGCCGCTGCGGCAGATCAGGATCACCGGCTGCTCAGGTTTGGCGATGCCCTTGGCCGAGGCCAGCCATTGCGTCGGATCGGCGTTGCCGCGTTCGTCGAAGAAGGTCAGCAGTTTGGCGCCCGGAATGACGCCGGAACTTTTCCACTCGCCGGCGGTGCGGATGTCGATGACCGGTACGCCCTTGGCCGTCAGGCGGGCCAGTTCGGCGTTGTCGATGTTGATGACTTCGGCGTGGGCGGCAGGAAGCAGCAGGCTGGCCAGAATTGCGGTCAGGGTGAACGGAGAGGCTTTCATGGTTCGGTTCTCGACAGGTCAGCGGGCGGAAAGTATACCGCGGGGGCGGGCGGCACGATGGCGGTTGCGGAGTCGCGTTTTAGACAGCGGAAGTGGGTGTGGCGTTGCCTGATAGAATCGTCATCCTTTTTTCCGGATGTGCCCCCCGTGGACGCGCTGCTTCTTTTCAAGGCCCTGATTCTGGGCATCGTCGAAGGATTGACCGAGTTCCTGCCGATTTCCTCCACCGGCCACCTGATTCTGGTCGGCGACCTGCTCGACTTCAACGACGATCGGGGAAAGTTGTTCGAGATCGTCATCCAGTCGGGCGCGATTCTGGCCGTGGTCTGGGAATATCACGAACGCATTCTCGGCGTGGTGCGCGGTCTGGGGCGAGATCGTCTTGCCAACCGTTTTGTCCTTAACCTGTTCATTGCCTTCCTGCCGCTGGCCATCCTCGGCCTGTTGTTCAAGTCGGCCATCGAGGCGCATCTGTTCAAGCCCTTGCCGGTGGCCACCGCCTTCATTGTCGGGGCGTTGCTGATCCTGTGGGCGGAGCGGCGCGAGCATGTGGTCCGGGTGCAGTCGGTCGACGAGATGACGCCGCTGGACGCGCTCAAGTTGGGCTTTGCCCAGGCGCTGGCGTTGATTCCCGGGATGTCGCGTTCGGGATCAACGATCATCGGCGGCCTGCTGTTCGGGTTGTCGCGCCGGGCGGCGACCGAGTTTTCCTTTTTCCTGGCGATACCGACGCTGATCGTGGCGACCTTCTACAGCCTCTACAAGGAACGCGCGCTGCTCAATGCCGATGATCTGGCGATGTGGGCCGTCGGCTTCATCGCCGCGTTCGTCTCTGCGTTCCTCTGCGTGCGCTGGCTGCTGCGCTTCATTTCGTCGCACGATTTCACGCCGTTCGCCTGGTACCGGATCGCCTTCGGCATCGTCGTGCTGCTGACCTGGCAGTTCGATCTGGTGGCGTGGTCCGTTTCGTGAGCGCCGGCATTCTCTATCTGCACGGCTTCTGCTCGTCGCCGCAGTCGTGGAAGGCGCGGCTGCTGGCCGATACCCTGGCGGAAAGAGGGCAAAGCGAACGACTGTTCTGCCCCTTTCTCTCGCCGGTGCCGGACGAGGCCATTCGCCAGGCGGACGCGATCATCGCCCGCGAATCGGGGCCGCTGACCGTCGTCGGCAGTTCGCTCGGCGGCTTCTACGCTACCTGGCTTGCCGAGAAGTACGATTTGCGCGCCGCGCTGATCAATCCGGCGGTCGTCGCGCCGATCTCGCTGGAAAAGTACCTCGGCACGCAGACCAACCTGCACACGCACGAGTCGTTTGAATTCACGACGGAGCATATTGGGCAGCTGCGCGCGCTGGAGGCGCCGCAAGTGACACCGTCGCGCTACCTGCTGCTGGTCGAGGCCGGCGACGAGGTGCTCGACTACCGCCAGGCGGTGGCGCGCTACGCCGGCTGCCGCCAGATCGTGCTCGAAGGCGGCGATCACAGCTTCTCGCGGTTCCCCGACTTTTTGCCGCAACTCATTGAATTTTGCCGGTTATAATCCACGCGATGCATGTATTGTTTGAAGAAGAGGGCGCCTTCAAGGCGGGGACGGTTCTGGCCGACAACGACACGTCGTTGCAGGTCGAGATGGCGTCCGGCAAGCGCGCCAAGATCAAGTCGTCGAATGTCCTGCTGCGCTTCAAGGAGCCGGCGCCGAGCGAATTGCTGGCGCGCGCCGAAGAACTGGCGGCAGGGGTCGAAACCGAATTCCTTTGGGAGTGTGCGGCCGATGGCGAGTTTTCTTTTTGTGATCTTGCCGACGACTACTTCGGCGGCAACGGACAGAAAGCCTCTGCGGGCGAAGCGGTTGCGCTGCTGCTGGCCCTGCACGCAGCGCCCGTCTATTTTCACCGCAAAGGCAAAGGGCGCTTCCGCAAGGCGCCTCCCGACATTCTCGCAGCCGCTCTGGCCGGTCTTGAAAAGAAGCGTCAGCAGGCGCTAGCCGTCGAACGCATGGTCGGCGAACTGAAGGCGTTCGTCCTGCCGGGCGAGTTCCAGCCGCTGCTCGACCAGCTGCTCTACCAGCCCGACCGCAACCGTCCGGAGACCAAGGCGCTCGAGGCTGCGTGTGCGGAAACCGGGCTGTCGGCGCCGCATCTGCTGGAAAAGTGCGGCGCCATTCCGTCGGCCTACGGTTTTCACTATCAGCGTTTTCTGCGCGAGCAGTTCCCGCGCGGTACCGCCTTCCCCGAGGTCGATGCGCCGACCCTTCCCGGCGATCTGCCGCGCGCCGACGTGCGGGCGTTTTCCATCGACGATGCGGCGACGACCGAGATCGACGACGCCTTTTCCCTGCAGGAACTGCCGGGCATCGGCTGGCGGGTGGGCATCCATATCGCCGCGCCGGGACTCGGATTCGCGTTGCATTCGCCGCTCGACCTGATTGCCCGTGCGCGCCTGTCGACGGTCTACATGCCGGGCAACAAGATCACCATGCTGCCCGACGCGGCGGTGGCCAATTTCACCCTGGCCGAGGGGCGTGACTGCCCGGCCGTGTCGCTGTATCTGACGGTGACCCCGGAGTTCGAGATCACTGGCCACGAGTCGTGCGTCGAGATCGTGCCGATTGCCGCCAATCTGCGCCACCACGACGTCGAGCCGGTGTTCAACGAGCAGACGCTGGCCGGCGGACTGTCCGAGTTCCCGTTCCGTGACGAGCTGAAAACCCTGTGGCAGCTGGCAAATGCCTGCGAAGGCCGGCGCGGCAAGCCGTCCGCCGTCCAGGGCGTCAATGACTACAACTTTTCCATTGGCGGCGATCTGGCCGATCCCGAGAACTGCCGGGTGGAAATCAGCGAACGGAAGCGCGGCAGCCCGCTCGACAAGCTCGTGTCGGAACTGATGATCGTCGCCAACAGCACCTGGGGCGGCCTGCTCGCCGACAAGGGCGTGCCGGCGATCTACCGGGCACAGACCGGGGGCAAGGTGCGCATGACTACGTCGCCGTTGCCGCACGATGGACTCGGCGTCGATCAATATGCCTGGTCGTCGTCGCCGTTGCGCCGGTACGTCGACCTGATCAACCAGTGGCAGCTGATTGCCTGTCTCGAAGGCGAGGCGCCGCCGTTCAAGCCGAAGTCCGAACTGCTGTTTGCCGCCATGCGCGATTTCGACCTGACCTACAGTGCCTACGCCGACTTCCAGCGGCAGATGGAACGCTACTGGTGCCTGCGCTGGCTGCGACAGGAAGGTGTGCAGACGATCGACGCCACCATCCGCCGGGAGAATCTGGTTAAACTCGACCACCTGCCGCTGCTGCAGCGGGTGCCTTCGGTTCCCGATCTGGCGCCGGGGCAGCGCGTGCGTCTGTCGGTGGAGACGATCGATTTCTTGACGCTCGAGCTGGGTTGCCGCTATCTGGAAACCCTGGAAGCGGTTGTTGTGCGGGATGACGAATTCGATGAAGAAGCAGCAGAAGAAAGCGCGGAAAGCGAAGGGTCGGCCGGTTGATATGAGCGCGGTCATGGCGTTGAACCCGCCGGTGGTGCTGCGCTCGCCGGGCGAGCGCAACTTCGGTATCGCCCTCGCGTTTTCGCTGGTCCTGCACGCCGTGCTCTTGTCGCTGCATTTCAAGTATCCGGATGCGTCGCGGGCCTTTCAGGAAAAGGCGCTGGACATCATCCTGGTCAACGCCAAGTCGGCACGGGCGCCGAAGGACGCCCAGGCGCTGGCCCAAGCCAACCTCGATGGCGGTGGCAACAGCGAGCAGGAACGACGAGTCAAGACGCCGTTGCCCCCTTCGCCCCGTCAGCAGGCAGGCAACGACCTCGAGCAGGCCCAGAAGCGCGTGCGGACGCTGGAGGCCAGGCAAAAACAGCTGCTCGCCCAGTCCAAGGGAAAGCCGAAAGCCGCGGTCAAGGAGTCCGCGGAGACCGAAGCGCCCCCGGTTGCGGAAGCCGTGCCGAGCGGGCTGGATCTGGTTAGCAAGTCGCTGCAGATGGCCCGGCTGGAAGGCGAGATCGCCCGGCAGACGGAGGAGTACAACAAGCGCCCGCGCGTGGGGCGCCTGACCAGCGCCCGTGTCAGGGAATACCGGTTCGCTCGCTACGTCGACGATTGGCGGCAGAAAGTCGAACGCATCGGTACGCTCAACTACCCGGAGGCTGCGCGCGGAAAGATCTACGGTAGCCTGGTGCTGTCCGTTCGCCTGAAGAGCGATGGCAGCGTGGAACGGATCGACATCGATCGCTCCTCGGGAAGCCGGGTGCTGGACGATGCCGCGCGGCGCGTCGTGCGGATGGCGGAACCTTTCGCCAATTTTCCTCCCGATATCGCGCGTGATTTCGACATTCTCGAAATTACCCGCACCTGGACGTTTACCAAAGGCAGTCAGGTCGCGACGACTAACTGATTCACCTCGTTTTCATCTTTCCCTGAGGCAATTCGAAATGACCGACAAATACTGCGTTTTCGGCAACCCCATCGGCCACAGCAAGTCGCCGATCATCCAGATGGCGTTTGCCCGCCAGACCGGCCAGGACATCGAGTACCGGGCGATTCTCGCCCCGACCGACGGGTTTGCCGATGCGGTGGATGCCTTCATCGCCGAAGGCGGCAAGGGCGCCAACGTGACGCTGCCGTTCAAGCAGGAAGCCTTCCAGCTGGCGACCCGGTTGACCGTGCGTGCCGAACAGGCTGGCGCGGTAAATACCCTGGTGTTCAACGACAACGAAGTGGTGGGCGACAACACGGACGGTGTCGGCCTGTTGCGCGACATCATGGTCAACCTGAACTATCCGATCCAGGGCAAGCGCATCCTGCTGCTCGGCGCGGGTGGCGCGGCGCGGGGCGTCGTCGGGCCGTTGCTCGGCGAGCACCCGACATCGCTGGTCATCGCCAACCGCACCGTGGTGCGAGCCCGCTCGCTGGCCGAACGTTTTGCGTCGCTCGGGCCGGTCAGCGGCTGCGGCTATGAGGATCTGGCCGGCCAGGTCTTCGACATCGTGATCAACGCTACTTCGGCGAGCCTCAGCGGCACGATGCCGCCGCTGCCGGAGGGGATCTTTGCTCCCGGAAGCCTGGCCTACAAGATGATGTACGGTCTGGGCGACACGCCGTTCCGCGCGTTCGCGCGCAACCAGGGCGCCGGGATGATCTCCGAGGGGCTGGGAATGCTGCTCGAACAGGCCGCCGAGTCGTTCTACGTTTGGCGCGGGGTGCGTCCCGATGTCCGGCCGGTCGCGGAGTTGCTCCAGAAAAAGGCATGACCGACGCGGCGCGCGCGGCGATCGCTTTCTTCCTCCGTTGGCTCAAGTGGGGGCTGGCGGCCCTGGGCGGCGTGTTGTTGTTGTACCAGCTTTGGCTGTTCGGCTGGGTCGTGTTGTGGAACTGGGTCGATCCGGATATGACCCGGTTCATGGAAATCCGTCTGGCTGAACTGCAAGTAAAGGCACCGCGCGCGCAACTGAAGAAGCACTGGCTCGACTACTCGCGAATCTCTCCTCATCTCAAGCGCGCCCTGATCGTTGCCGAGGACGACTTGTTCACCCAGCACGACGGATTCGACTGGGACGGCATCCAGCGCGCGATGGAGAAGAATCTGCGGCGCGGCAGGATCGTCGCGGGCGGGTCGACCATTTCCCAGCAGCTGGCCAAGAATCTCTTTCTTTCTCCGCAGAAGACGCCGTGGCGCAAACTCCAGGAGGCCGTGGTTACGTTGATGATCGAGACGGTGTGGAGCAAGCAGCGCATCTTCGAGGTCTATCTGAACGTGATCGAGTGGGGGAACGGCGTTTTCGGCGCCGAGGCGGCGGCCCGGCATTACTACAGGATCGGTGCCGGGCAACTTGCGCCGGAGCAGGCTGCTCGTCTGGCCGGCATGGTGCCCAGCCCGCGCTACTACGATCGCCATCGCAACGCTCCGGGACTGGTCCGCAAGTCGGCACTGATCCTGTCGCGAATGCCGGCTGCCAGAATCCCTTGACGCGGCCCTGCCGGCGCGCTCCGGCGTGCTAGAATCGGCCCCAGTTTTGGTGCGTGGCCAGGCGCTTGCGCACTCCTCCAGCCCGATCGTGAACACCTGATCCAGGGGAGATCCTCCCAATGAGCGAAGAAAAAAACAGCCCCGATTTCCTGGGCAGCGTGCGAGAACTGCTCGCCAAACAAAAGCTCGTGGAGGGCCTGGTCCACCGACAGGACATGCCGCGCCACGATCTGGTCGAGGATGTCGTGCACAAGCAGCATCTCGCCGAACTGCGCAGCCTGCTGGAGCGGGTGCCGCTGGACGAGATCGCCAGGATCATCGAGGTTCTCGAGCCGGAAGAGCGACTGGTCGTCTGGTATGAGGTGCGCGAGGAGCGCGGCGAAGCGATTCTCGAAATTCTTTCCGACGAAATCCGCGAAGACCTGATCTGCGACAGCCATCTGCGCAATGAGAAAACCTCGGTCTCCGCTTTCGAGCTGCGCAATGGCCGGCTTAGTCAGATCAGCGTAACGACCCCGTACGACCTGAAGTGTCTGAAGCCGATCTGGATCGACCTGGTGGCGCCGACGCCGGAGATTCGCGCCTGGGTCGGCCGCTTCTACGATGTCGAGTTGCCGAATCCGAGCAACCTGACCGACCTCGAGGCCAGCGCACGCTTTTACGTGGAGGATAACGGGGAAATCCACCTGCACTCCGACTTCCTGCTCGACACCAAGGAAGAGTCGCGCAACGTGGCGGTGGCGCTGATCCTGCATCGCGACGTGCTGTTTTCTGTCCGGACCGAGGAGCTGCCGGTTTTCCGCTTGCAGCGTTTGCGTGCGCGTACGCAGCCCGGCTATGTGACCGACGGCAAGGACGTGTTGCTCGACCTTTACGCCGCCGATGCGGAATACTCGGCGGATACGCTCGAGGACGTCTACGCCTCGCTTGAAGAGTCCAGCCGGCGAGTGCTCGGAACGCAGGTGACGGACGCGGAGGCGGCACGGATTCTGGCCGACATTGCCCGCGAGGAGGATTTGAACGGGCGGATCCGGCGCAACGTGCACGACACGCGGCGGGCGGTGTCCTTCCTGATCCGCGGCAAATCGCTGACGCCCAACCAGCTTGACGACGCGCGCCAGATCCTGCGCGACATCGAGTCGCTCGACGGGCATACGTCCTTCCTGTTCGGGAAGATCAACTTCCTGATGGATGCGACCGTCGGCTTCATCAACATCAACCAGAACAAGATCATCAAGATCTTCTCGGTGGCGTCCGTCGCCATGCTGCCGCCGACGCTGATCGCCAGCATCTACGGGATGAATTTCCAGGAATGGTTCCCGGAGATTCACTGGAAGTACGGCTACCCGTTCTCGCTCGGCCTGATGCTGGTCTCGATCGCCGTGCCGTTCTGGTTCTTCCACAAGAAGGGCTGGCTGCGCTGAGTCAGCCGCCAGCCCCGGCGGAAGTCACCAACTCCGGAAGACCGCTTCGGCGGCGTCGATCGTCGCCTTGATATCCGCCTCGCTGTGCGCCGCCGAAACGAACCCGGCCTCGTAGGCCGATGGCGCGAAGTAATGCCCGGCATCGAGCATGGCGTGGAAGAAGCGGTTGAATGCCGCCGTGTCGCACTGCATGACTTCGCCGAAGTTGCGCGGGCAATGTGCCCGGAAGTACAGGCCGAACATGCCGCCGACCGACTGGGCGGAGAAGGCGATGCCATGCTTCACGGCCGCGGCGCTCAGCCCGTCGCAGAGCAGTTCGGTCTTGCGTTCGAGTTCCGGGAACAATCCCGGCGTCTGGATCAGTTTGAGTGTCGTCAAGCCAGCTGCGACGGCGACCGGGTTGCCAGAGAGCGTTCCGGCCTGATAGACCGGCCCCAGCGGCGCGATCTTCTCCATGATCTCCCGTTTGCCGCCGAAAGCGGCGACAGGCATGCCGCCGCCGATGACTTTGCCGAGAGTGGTCAGGTCGGGGGTGATGCTGTATAGGCCTTGCGCGCAGGTCGGACCGACGCGGAAGCCGGTCATCACCTCGTCGAAGATAAGAACGCTGCCGTGCTTGGTACATTCAGTACGTAATGTCTGCAGGAATATGGGGTCAGGCGCGACGAGATTCATGTTGCCAGCGACCGGTTCGACGATCACCGCCGCGATGCGGTCGCCGTGACGGGCGAAGGCCTGTTCGACCTGCTCGGCATCGTTGTAGTCGAGGACCAGCGTGTGCTGCGCGAGATCGGCCGGCACACCCCCGGAGCTCGGGTTGCCGAAGGTCAGCATGCCCGACCCCGCCTTGACCAGCAGGCTGTCGCTGTGGCCGTGGTAGCAGCCTTCGAACTTGATCAGCAGATCCCGCCCCGTGTGGCCGCGCGCGAGGCGAATAGCGCTCATTGTCGCTTCCGTGCCCGAACTGACCAGCCGGACCATGTCGAGCGAGGGCAGCAGCTTGCACAGCAGGTCGGCCATTTCCACTTCCAGTTCGGTCGGCGCGCCGAAGGAAAGTCCCTTGCCGGCGGCGTCCCGGACCGCGGCCACGACGTCGGGGTGTGCATGCCCGAGAATCAGGGGGCCCCACGATCCGACGTAGTCGAGGTACGACTTGCCGTCGACGTCGGTGATTCTGGCACCGCTGCCGCTGGAGACGAAGCAGGGTGTTCCTCCCACGGAGCGGAAGGCGCGTACCGGCGAATTGACACCGCCGGGGATGTGCCGTTGGGCGCGTTCGAACAGATCTTCACTACGAGTGGTCACGGTGTTGTTCCTCGAAAAAAAGGGTCTGGAAGTCGCGGGCGCGGGTTTCGATGTCCGGCACCTCGAACAGGTCGGTAATGACCGCCAGCAGGTCGGCTCCGGCGTTGATGACAGGGCGTGCGTTCGCCAGCGTGATTCCCCCGATCGCGCAAGCCGGAATCGACAACTCCTTCCGGCAACGCGCGAAGAGCGACAGATCGGCGCGAACGGCCAGCGGTTTGGTCGGCGATGGGAAAACTGCGCCGAAGGCGACATAATCGGCCGCGGCTTTTGCCGCAGCGACGGCGAGGTCGAAACTGGCGTAGCACGAGGCTCCCAGTATCCGCTCCGGCCCGAGAGCCGCGCGGGCGGCGGCGAGGTCGCCATCCTCGGCACCCAGATGAACGCCGTCGGCGCCGACGGTGATGGCGAGCGGGACGTTGTCGTTGATGATCAGGGCGGCGCCATGTTGCGAACACAGTTTGCGCAATTCATGCGCAACGCGCGATTGGCGTTCGGCATCGTTGCTTTTGTCGCGATACTGGAGAATCCGCACGCCGCCGCGCAAGGCTGCATCAACCCGGGAGAGCAGAGCATCCTCATCCAGCCCGTCAGGCGTGATTGCGTAAAGTCCGGAAAATGGTCTGCATGTCATGCGGTTTTTGGGCCCCCTTGACCAGTCGAGCATGATCACTTCGGACTGCTCGGCGAGTTTCGCGTAATGGGAAGCGCATGCTCATAGCAAGAAACGCTTGGCATCCTTGGCCGGCGTTGGCTAGAATCGGGCGCTTGTCTTTGCCGGATTCTAACCGAAATGCACGCGGTGCCATGCGGTTGAGGATGGAGTGCAGGAAGCGGAAGTGCGCAGGCAACTGTCCCGTGCCGGGCGGTCGCTGGCCATGTGTCTTGCACCGGGGGCGTGTATTTGAATCAATGCCTCAGCATGCCGGCAGAAGTGGTTGAAATATATGTGACTGATGTATAGTGCTCCGCGGAATAAAAAGAGCCGTGCGCATTTCAATGGTCTTGTGGAGCAGGTCATTCCGCAAATATTCGGGAGGTGGCGATTGGCGAATGTTGCAAGCCTGAGCGGCATCAAGGTGATGATCATCGACGATAGCAACACGATCCGGCGCAGTGCGGAGATCTTTCTGGTGCAGGCCGGTTGTCAGGTCATCCTTGCCGAGGATGGATTCGATGCCTTGGCGAAGATCGCGGATCATCAGCCGGACATCATTTTCTGCGACATCATGATGCCGCGTCTTGATGGCTACCAGACCTGCTCGCTGATCAAGAAGAATCCACGGTTCCGTGCCACGCCGGTGGTGATGTTGTCGTCCAAGGATGGCTTGTTCGACCGTGCCAGGGGGCGAATGGTCGGTTCCGATCAGTACCTGACCAAACCTTTCACTAAGGACAGCCTGCTGCAGTCGGTCGCCACCCTGGCGACTCAACGCGCCTAGGCTGGTCCGTCGTTTTTTGAATTGTATTGAAGCAATGAGGGAGTAGATATCATGCCGGTTAAAACAGTCCTCGTCGTTGATGATTCGCCGACCGAGCGCCATGTTCTCGTCGAACTTCTCAGCCGGAACGGCTATCAGGTGATCACCGCCGAGAACGGCGAGGAAGGTATCGAGAAGGCGCGGCGGGAATTGCCCGATCTGATCTTGATGGATGTCGTCATGCCGGGTCTGAACGGTTACCAGGCGACCCGGACACTGACCCGGGACGAGGCGACCAAGCACATTCCGATCATCGTCTGCACGTCCAAGGGGCAGGAGACCGACCGGATCTGGGGGCTGCGGCAGGGGGCCCTTGACTACATCGTGAAACCGGTGAACGGCGAAGATCTTCTGGCGAAAATCGCTGCGCTTTGACCGGCGTATAACACATGGCCACCAAGGGGAGTCTGCGGGAGTTTCAGGCGCATCTGGCGGCGCGTCTTGCCGGCGTGGCCGGACGGAGCGCGGCCGGGTTGCTTGGCATCCAGTCCGGGGCGGAATACTGGCTGGTTACCCTTGCCGATTCCGGTGAAGTGGTTCCATTGCAGCACTTGACGGATGTGCCGCTGACGAAACCCTGGTTCGTCGGCATGGCGAACATTCGCGGGAATCTTTATTCGGTGACTGATTTTTCTGCCTTTCAGGGCAAGGAAAGCACGCCGCAAAATGCGGCTTCCCGGTTGTTGTTGATCGGGACGCGCCACGGGAACAATGCGGCGTTGTTGGTAAACCGCATGCTGGGCCTGCGCAACAGGGATGACCTGACCAGCGCGGCGCCTGACGTGAATGCGCCGGAATGGGCGGCGCAGGCGTTTACCGACAAGGAGGGGCGTCGCTGGAAACTCCTTGATGTCAAGGCGTTGCTGGCGGACGAAGCGTTCATGGATATCAGCGTCTCGGGCTGAGTCTTGTTGTGATTGCTGTCGATAAACTATTACATTGAGCGGTCGAACCGGAGATTTTTATGCCTTTCAAGTTGAGCCTGCCCAAGTTCAAGCGGGGCAGCGAGAGTTCTGGCGATCAGACTGTAACCATTCAGTCCCCGTCGGATGTCCCGATTTCCCCGGTGAAGGGGCCGGAAACCGTAGGTTTCGGTTTCCTGGCGAAGTATCCGGTAACCCGGCAGTTGCAGATTCTCGGTCTTACGTTGGTGTTGCTGATGGCGGTCATCGCCGGCCTGGTTTTCCAGGACAACCGTGCCTCGGCCTACAACACGGCCTACGTTGCAACGGCTGGAGAGTTGCGCATGCTCTCGCAGCGTCTCGCCAAGGCGTCCAGCCTTGCATTGCAGGGAGATCCCTTCGCCTTCATGCTCCTGCGCGACTCGCACGGCAAGTTCGCGTTCAACATGGATCGACTGAAAAACGGTGGCGAGTTGTTCGGGCTCACCGTGCCGCCTTCACCGGAAAGGGTCGGGGCGCAACTCCGCAACCTGGAAACCAACTGGGAGGTGACCGACCGCAACACGACCCAACTGCTCGGGTTGGAAAAGAAGATGGTGATCTTCGGGATGCGCACGTTCTCCATTGGCGAAAACAATGCGCTGTTGCTTGATCTTACCGAGCAGCTGGCTGCACACAAATTGCAAACGGGCGCGAACGTCCGCGAAATCGCCGCGGCCAACCAACTGGTGATGCTAACGCAACGAATTGCCAAGAACGTTGCGGCGCTGCGAATCGGCGACGCCATCAGCCCCGAGATCGCCTTCCAGCTCGGCAAGGATACCAATACCTTCCGCGAGTTCCTGACGGCTTTCGCCAAAGGCAGCGAAGAACTGCGCATCATGCCGGCGGCGGATGGCGAAACGCGACGCGTCGTCGGTGAACTGGAAATCGCCTTCAAGGACTATCAGGGCGCTGTCGGTGACATTCTCTCGGGGATGCAGGAACTGGTCTTCGCCAAGCAGGCCGGAGCACGGATCTTCGTTGATAACGAAGCGCTTCTTGACGCGGCTGACTCGCTGGCCAGCGCCTATCAGGTTGGCACAACCGAGCGGACGGTTTACGTCGTATCGCTGACCGTCTTCATCCTCCTCGCGCTGGCCGTGCTGGCCATGATGGCCAAGGTCTATCTCGATGATACGCGGCGGCAGGCTGCGCTGGCCGAGCAGAGCCGGCAGGATTCCGAGGCGATCAATCGACAGAACCAGGATGCCATTCTGCGCCTGATGAATGAACTCGGTGACCTGGCGGATGGGGACCTGACGGTCATGGCAACGGTCTCGGAAGACATCACCGGCGCGATCGCGGATTCGATCAACTACACGGTTGAGGAACTGAGGGTTCTGGTCGGGCGAATCAATGACGCCGCGGGCCGCGTGACAACTGCGACTGAAATCGCCCAGCAGACCTCCGAAGAACTTCTTGATGCCGCGGAGCGTCAGTCGCGCGAAATCCAGGAAGCGGGGCATTCCGTCCTGGAGATGGCGAGCTCGATGACCCAGGTTTCCGGCGAAGCGGACCAGTCGGCGCAGGTTGCCCGTCAATCGCTTGCTGCGGCCGGCAAGGGAACGCAGGCGGTACAGGATTCCATCAAGGGCATGAACGAGATTCGCGAGCAGATTCAGGAAACGTCCAAGCGGATCAAGCGTCTCGGCGAGTCCTCGCAGGAAATCGGCGAGATCGTCGAATTGATTTCCGACATTACCGAGCAAACCAACGTGCTGGCCCTGAATGCGGCGATTCAGGCCGCTTCGGCAGGCGATGCCGGGCGAGGCTTCACGGTGGTTGCCGAAGAAGTGCAGCGACTGGCCGAACGCTCTGCCGAGGCGACCAAGCAGATCGCCGCGATCGTGAAGACGATTCAGACCGATACGCAGGGTGCCGTATCCGCGATGGAGGAGTCGACGCGCGGGGTGGTCGAAGGAGCGAAACTGTCCGACGCCGCCGGGCAGGCGCTGGCGGAGATCGGGCACGTGTCGCAGAACCTGGCGGAGCTGATCGAGAACATCTCCGACGCTACCCGGAAGCAGGCGGATGCTGCTACCGGGGTGGCCGGCAAGATGCAGGACATTCTGCGCGTGACTGAACAAACCACCGTAGGTACGCAAAAGACCGCGTTGGCGGTCGGCGAACTGGCGAGTCTTGCCACGGAACTCAAAGGATCCGTTGCGGGCTTCAAGGTCGGCTGATCGTTCTCTGCCCGGATCGGAGAAACTGCCCTAGATGAGTGCCGTGACCGAATTTGATATTGGCCCGCTGACCTGGGTCAAAAGCGAAATTGATCTCGCGCTGGCTCACGCCGTCAAAGCGCTGGATGGCTATGTGTCTGCCCCTGCCGGGCAGGGTGATCCAACCCAGATCAAATTCTGCCGGACGCATCTGCATCAGGTCCACGGCGCGTTGGCCATCGTTGGCCTGGATGGGGTGACCCGGTTCGCGGAAGCGCTTGAGAACCTGCTGGAGAGGATCGAGCAGGGGAGTTGTCCCGCTGGCGGGGCCGCCGTCGATGTGGCGAAACGAGGGCTGGAGGCGATAGGGCATTACCTTGACGGGCTGATCAGCGGTTTGCCGAATCAGCCTTTGCGCTTGTTTCCCCTCTACCAGGAGATTCAGTTGGCGCGTGGGGTCGAGCGCGTGGTACCGGTCGATCTGTTTTTCCCTGATCTTTCGGTTCGTCCGCCCCGTCCGGGTGTGCCGGTGAAGAAGTTTTCTCCGGAGGATTACAAGCAGTTTTTGAAGCAGGAGCGTGTCTGTTTTCAAAAAGGACTTCTGACGTGGCTGCGTGCTCCGGCCGATCGTTCTGGCATCCGGGAAATGCTTGGCGCGGTGCAGCAGATCGAAGCGACGCAAGAGACGAACTCCGCTCGCTCGTTCTGGTGGGTGGCGTCCGGCCTGCTTGCAGCCATGAGCGATGGCGCGATTTTCGACACGGCGGGCGTAAAGCAACTGTGCGCACGCATCGACCTGCAGATTCGCCGCCTGATCGAGGGTTCGAAGAACGTTGCCGAGCGCTTGATGCGCGACGCGTTGTTCCTGGTCGGGAACGTTGAAAGTGATAGCGCCTCGGTTCGGCAGATCAAGCAGGCATACGGTCTTGACCTGTCGATTCCGTCCAAGGACAGCATGGACGCCGACGAAGCAGGCCTGGCAGTGTCAGGCCGGTTGCGCGATGTCATCGAGGTGCTCGAGGAATCGTGGAGCAAGTTCTGCGCGGGGAACCGGTCGACCCTGGAGGCATTCAGAGAGAACGCAGGAACGCTGGCCGGACTCGTGGAACAGTTGGGGCACACTGATTTTCGCCGCTTGGCGCAATCGATCGTCGTCGCGGCGAACTGGCTGTCCGCGGATGCCGGTCGCCATTCCGACGCCATGGCCATGGAGGTCGCCACCGCGATCCTGTTGGCGCAGAATGCAGCGAAGAATTTTGGCCGTCTCGGTGCTGATTTCGCGCATCAGGTCGATGTGACCGTCGAGCGGATACACGCTTGTGTCTCGGGCAAGCTGCCGCAATCGGGAGCGGAAATTCCTCTTCTCGACGAAATGTCGCGGCAGGCTCAGGAGAAATTGCTGGTTGCGCAAGTTGCCAAGGAGATTCAGAGCAACCTGGTGCAGATCGAGCAGGTTCTGGACGGATTCTTCCGGGACGTCGAGCGGCGCCCGGACCTGGCCAGTCTTGAGACCCCGTTCAGGCAGATCGTTGGCGTTCTGACGATGCTGCGCCATGACGGGGCAGTTGCCGCGCTGCAGGAATGCCAGGAGGATGTGAGGCGCTTTTCCTCGCCGGATTATGCGCCTCTGGAATCCGATTTCGAAAGTCTGGCGGGTCGTTTGTCGGTGCTCGGATTTTTTGTTGATGCGTTGCCGCATGGCGAGAGCGACTACGACAGTTTCGTACGCAGGCTGCAATCGAGAGCGCCGGAGGAAGTTCCCGAAGGCGAAGAGTTTGACCAGGAAACGTCGGTCGAACAGGAGGTCCAGCAAAGCAAGCGCGAAACCCAGGCCTTGTTGAGCGCATTCAAGGAGCAGCCTCAGGACGCGGAGTTGCGCGCGGAACTCAGACAGAATCTCGTCACGCTGAAGAACGATGCTGACCTTGTAGCCGATTCGGTGCTTGGCGAACAGACCAAGGCGATCCTGTCAGTTCTCGATGGCGGTACCGATGCCGCGCCGCAGATCGATCAGGCGATGGGCATGCTCACGTCAGGCGCTGCAGATGATCTGCAGCCCTCGCAGGATACCGTGCATCTGTCGCAGGCCAGCAGCGAGGAGATCGATGCCGAATTGCTGGGGATCTTCCTGGAGGAGGCGAACGAGGTTCTCGGTACCATCGGGGAGAATCTGGCTGCGCTTAAAGCACAGACGCATGACCTGGATAGTTTGACGACCATTCGACGCTCTTTCCATACCCTCAAGGGCAGCGGCCGGATGGTCGGCCTAAAGGATGTGGGAGAGGCCGCCTGGGCGATCGAGCAGACGCTCAATCTCTGGCTTCGCCTGGAAATGGGTGTCAGCGGGGCATTGCTCGATTTGCTCGAACACGCGTCCGGCATTTTCTCGGAATGGGTTCGCTATCTGGAAACCGGGAAGGGGCGTGCGCCAGATCCTGCCGAGATGGTCGCCCGCGCGGAGGCGTTGCGCTCAGGAACAGAAGGTGCCGCGCAGAAAGAACCTGAGGATTCGCAGGTAGTGACACCGGCGGATGCTGAGGTTGGGGAAAGCCAGAGCATCGAGATCGGTCCGATTGAAGAAGGCTTGCCGGCGGGTGCGGAATCGACGGCTGAAATCATCCATGTCGATTTTTCCTCCGCGGCTCCCGTTGCGCAGGAAGAAGGGCTTGCTTTCGCATCCTTGGAAGACCCGGAAAACGAAGATCTGTACGCGGGCGAGCCGCCGTTGTCCGGGGACGAGACATTCACCGGGGGCGATGCGAGCGAACCGCTGGAGCCGGCACGGCCCGAGGTGACGAAGCCTCATCAGCGCCTCACAATTTCTCCTGCGCTGTTCGAGATTTTCTCGGAAGAAGCGAATGCGCATCTGCAGACGCTGCGTCGTGAACTTCCTGTTCTGGAGAGTGCTGACTCGGCTCCGACTCCGCAAAACATGTATCGTGCCGCGCATACCTTGGCTGGAATCTCCGCCACGGTTGGCCTTACTCCGATCAACCAGCTGGGGTACGCCCTGGAGCACGCCCTGCTGCGGCGCGATCATTCGGAAACTCCGGGCAGCCTGGAAGCCCTCGGTGTAATCAGGAGAACGGTGGGAGAGCTTGAGCTGATGCTCGCGGCGCTAGCCAAGCAACAGGAAATCAGCGTTCCTCCTGGCCTGGTCGAAGAACTCGACGGGCTTTATCCTGCCGTTGTCGTTACCGCCAATGTGCAGTTGGAGATTCCGGACAAGTCCCCGGATGACTTCAGTGAACAGCGACAGCCTGCTCAGGAACAGGCCCTTCCGTCCGAAGTCCGAGAGATCGTAGACGTGCTGGCGGATGTGCCGGCAGAGCGTCCTCCGCTCGTGCCGGCGGTGCCGTCACTGAACGACGAACTCGACGAGCAATTGCTGCCGATCTTCCTCGAAGAAGCTGCGGAGATCAATCAGGGGATTTCCTCGCAATTGCGCGCGTGGCGTGCTGATCCCGGCAGTGCCGAGGTCGTGCGGGTGCTTTCCCGCCAAATGCATACCCTGAAAGGCAGTGCGCGGATGGCCGGGGCCATGACGCTCGGCGAGATCGCGCACGCGCTTGAAACTCGGATTGGCGAGGTGGCCAAGGCCGGCGTGGCTTCTGCGGACGTCATCGACGAGATCGAAAGCGCGTTCGACTCCATCAGGCAAATCGTCGAGCGTCTGGAGCGGGGCGAAGTGCTTGGAGCCGACGAAGTGCAGGCTCCGGAAACATCGGCGACTGGCGCGACGGTTATGCCGGCCTCGCCGCCACAGGAAACGGGCGAACGTCCGGCGCAAGGTTTTGTCGAGCGCCGCGCCGACCGTACGCGACTTGTCGATGTTGCCGCGGAAGTTGAAGGTGACGCAGCACAACAGCAGGCGGTCCTCCGTGTTCGCGCCGGTGTCATCGATCGCCTGGTTAACGAGGCCGGGGAATTGGCCATCGCCCGTTCTCGTATCGAAGGGGAAATGCGCAGTCTGAAAGATTCCCTGCTCGATCTGACCGAAAACGTCATTCGCTTGCGTCGGCAGCTCAGGGAAATCGAGATTCAGGCCGAATCGCAAATGCAGTCACGCGAGGCGTTGGCCGATGAGCGTCACGCCGGGTTCGACCCGCTGGAGTTCGACCGGTTCACCCGGTTCCAGGAATTGACCCGGATGATGGCGGAGTCGGTCAACGACGTAGGTACTGTCCAGCAGAACCTGCTCAAGAATCTCGATGACGCCAACGCGGCGCTCATCGCCCAGGCGCGCCTGAACCGCGAAGTGCAGCAGGAGCTGATGGCGGTGCGCATGGTGCCGTTCAGCAGTCTGGCTGATCGCATGTACCGGATCGTTCGGCAAACGTCGAAGGAGTTGAACAAGCGCGCCAACCTGGAGATCAAGGGCGGGCAGGTGGAGCTCGACCGGAGCGTGCTGGAGAAGATTGCCGCGCCACTGGAGCACATGCTGCGCAACGCCATCGCCCATGGCCTGGAAGATCGTGAAACCCGGCGAGCCAGAGACAAGGCGGAAATCGGCGATATCTCGCTGTCCCTCAAGCAGGAAGGTAATGAAATCGTACTGGCGCTCGCCGACGATGGCGCGGGTCTCGATTACGAACGGATCCGTTCCCGCGGGATCGCTGCGGGGTTGATCCGGGCGGAGGACGAGGTCTCTCCGGAGCGATTGGCCGAGTTGATCTTCGCGCCGGGTTTCTCGACGGCGGAGGAGGTCTCTCAGGTTGCCGGTCGCGGCGTCGGTATGGACGTGGTAAAGACCGAGATCGGCAGCCTTGGCGGACGTATCGAAATACTCTCGACCCCTGGCGAGGGAGCCGAATTCCGGCTCATCATCCCGCTGACGCTGGCCGTCACCAAGGCCTTGCTGGTTCGTGCCGGCAGCAAGACCTACGCCATCCCGTCCGTGATGATCGAGCAGGTGCTCGATCTGAAGGAGCCGGCGCTAAAGCGGATCCGGGATGCCGGCAGCGCGGAATGGATGGGGCATCATTATCCGTTCAGTTATCTCCCGCATCTCCTCGGTGACCGCCAGGCATTGCCGGAACAGCATCGCCAGTACTGGACATTGCTTTTGCGCAGCGGTGCCCGCCGCTTGTCGGTCCAGGTGGATGAGTTGCTCGGCAACGAGGAAATCGTCGTCAAGAACATCGGGCCGCAGATTGCCCGCGTGGTGGGGGTGGATGGCGCTACGGTTCTGGGTAACGGTCAGGTGGTGTTGATCCTGAATCCCGTGGCATTGAGTACGCGAACTCCGGTGGAAGCAGTGGTACAGGCAAGCACGCAACCGGAAGAGGTGCCCGTGGTGGTGCCACCAGAAGAGGGGGCGCAGGCGACCCTGCCGACCGTCATGGTCGTGGACGACTCGCTGACCGTGCGCAAGATCACCGGACGTTTGCTGGCGCGGGAGGGGTATCAGGTGCTCGTTGCCAAGGATGGCGTCGAAGCGCTGGAGCAGTTGCTCGACGTGGTGCCCGACGTGATGCTGGTGGACATCGAGATGCCGCGCATGGACGGCTTCGACCTGACGCGCAACATTCGCGCCGATGCGCGCCTGAAGGATGTGCCGATCATCATGATCACCTCGCGTACGGCGGACAAGCATCGCAACTATGCGTTCGAGATCGGCGTCAACCACTACCTCGGCAAACCGTATCAGGAGGAAGAGCTTCTGCGGCTGGTTGCCGAGCACGTGGCTAGGCGCCGCCAGGCTTCTTGACGACCGCGTAGCGCTCCAGCGTCCGGCGCCTCGCTTCGTCGTGATCGACGACGGGCGCCGGGGTGTCTTTGCCGACGATGACGTTGCAGTCCTTTTGTTGCTGCGCGGTCATTCGCCAGGGGGCATGGATGCATCGGTCCGGGACGGCGGCCAGTTCAGGCAGATAGCGCCGGATGAACTTGCCCTGCGGGTCGAAGCGTTCCGATTGGGTGACCGGGTTGAATATCCGGAAATAGGGCTGCGCATCGCAGCCGCTCGACGCGGCCCATTGCCAGCCGCCGTTGTTGGCGGCGAGGTCGAAGTCGTTCAGCTGGCTGGCAAAATACGCTTCGCCGCGACGCCAGTTGATCCCCAGATCCTTGATCAGGAACGACGCGGTGACCATGCGTAGCCGGTTGTGCATGTATCCCGTCCGGTTCAGTTGGCGCATGGCCGCATCGACCAGCGGGTAGCCCGTCGTGCCGTTTCGCCAGGCTTCGAAGCGGGTGTCGGCGAGTTCTCCGGTTTCCCACTCGATGCGGTCGAATTCGGCTTTGAACGAATGATCTACGACGTGCGGGAAACAGTCGAGAATCATGAAGTAGAAGTCCCGCCAGATCAGCTCCGACAACCAGACGGCGGCGCCGCTCTCGCCAGCTTGCGCCCCGACCGCTGTCGCGGCCCGGATCAGTTCGCGGATCGAGATCGTCCCGAAACGGAGATGTGCCGACAGGTAGGAGACGCCTTTGGCCGCCGGAAAGTCGCGTGCCGTTCCGTAGTGGAGCATGCGGCCTTGAAAATCATCGAGCAGGCGGCGAGCCCCCCTCATGCCGGGAACGATCCCCACATCGATGAGGTCGGTGGGCAGGAAACCCAGTTCGCCGAGGGGCGGAATCGGGCAAGGCGCTGGCGCTGGGGCGAGTTTGTTCGGGATGGGGGAAAAACAGGCGCTATCCTCTTCCGTCAGGCGTTTCAACCAGGCGTTCTTGTAGGGCGTGTAGACGCCGAACGGGCGGCCGGCTGCGGTGAGTACTTCCGGATGTTCGAAGACCGACTGGTCCTTGAAGGACTCGAAAGCAACGCCGTACTCGCGCAACGTCGCTTCAACCGTTGCATCCCGATGCTTTGTCGCCGGCTCGTAGTCGCGGTTGGCGAATACAGCAGAAACGCCAAGTTCGTTGGCCAGGCGAGGAATTTCCTCGGCAGAAAATCCGTGCCGAACGATCACTCCGCCTCCCGAGCCTTTCAGCGCGGAATCGAGTTCCACGAGCGACTCGCGGATGAACTCGACACGGCGGTCGGCGGTTCCGCGCAGCGGATCGAGGATTTGCCGATCGAATACGAAGGCGCAATAAACCTTGCGGGCACGCCGTGTGGCTTCGGCGAGCGCGACATGATCGTTGTCCCGCAGATCACGCCGGAACCAGACCAGAACGGAATCGAGCAAGAGTGTCCCCTTTGTGGCGTCAGATTGCGGCGATAGAGCGATAAAATACGGGCCATCATGGCCAGCCTGAGTCTAACCAATCATTTCCTCATCGCCATGCCGACGATGGAGGATCCCTATTTTGCCAAATCCCTGGTGTTCGTTGCAGAGCACAACGATGAAGGCGCGCTCGGCGTGATCGTCAATCGACCGATCGACATGAACCTGGCGACCCTGTTCCGGAAGATCGATGTGCCCCTGGGCGAGGAGGTGCTGGGAGACTCGCCCGTGCTTTTCGGCGGCCCCGTGCAGACCGACCGCGGGTTTGTCCTGCATCGCCCGCTGGGGGCCTGGCAGTCGACGCTGGCGGTCAGTCAGGACATCGGGCTGACGACATCGCGCGATGTCCTCCAATCGCTTGGTCTGGGCGGGTCGCCGCAGGACATGGTGGTTACGCTCGGCTATTCCGGGTGGGGCGCGGGGCAGCTCGAACATGAACTCGCCCAGAATGCCTGGCTAACCGTTCCGGCCGATCCAAAGATTCTTTTCGAATTGCCGCACGAACAAAAACTTGCTTCGGCGCTTCAACTGCTGGGCATCGACCCCGCCAACCTCGCCGGGCATGCGGGTCATGCCTGAGGCGGATGCGCCCAGGCGCGGAACGTATCTGGCGTTCGACTTCGGCGAGAAGCGCATCGGCGTCGCGGTCGGCGAGTGGCCGCTCGGAATGGCGCACCCGTTGAAGACGATCCGTAGCGAACGGAACGATGAGCGCTTCTCTGCTATCGCCGCCCTGATCGACGAGTGGAAGCCGGCAGGGCTGGTCGTCGGTCTGCCGGTAGCGCTTGATGGCACGCCGCACGCCATGACTGCGCGCTGCACACGTTTCGCCAATCAGCTGCGCGGCCGCTTCCGGATGACCGTCGATTATGCCGACGAACGTCTGAGTTCGGCCGAGGCGGAGGAAAGGCTGCATGAAAGTGGCTACAATGCGAGGGGCGCCAAGGAGCATCTGGATGCCGTGGCCGCGCAAATCATCCTGCAGTCCTTCTTCCAGCGAATTTCTCAAAACCGTACGGATTCCTCTAGCCATGTCTCTCCCGACCTTACCTGATGCCGAAGCGCAATGCGTCGCGCTTGCGGAGATGATTCGCCCGAATTTGCAACCCGGAACCATGTTGGTCGGTATCCATAGCGGCGGGGCCTGGATCGCTCGCCGACTGAGCGAACTGCTAGGCTTGCCCGATGAAATCGGGTTGATCGATGTTTCGTTCTATCGTGACGATTTCGGCGAAAAAGGGCTGCATCCACAGGTCAAGCCGACAAGCATTCCTTTCGAAGTCGAAGGACGGCCGCTGATTCTCGTCGATGACGTGCTCTACACGGGGCGGACGACACGGGCGGCGATCAATGAACTGTTCGATTACGGACGCCCCGCCAGCGTCCGACTGGCCGTCCTGGCCGACCGGGGCGGGCGTGAATTGCCCATCTATGCCGAGTTCTGCGCGTGGCAGGTCGAGCTGGCCGATTCCCAGGAGTTGGTGCTCGAGCCCGATGCGTCCGGCCGTTTGCAATGGAGGTGTGTCGATCATGCATAACCCGCAACTCAACGTCCATGGCGAATTGACCCACCTGCTGTCGATCGACGGGTTGCCGCGCGAGGTGCTGGTGCAGATTCTCGATACGGCGTCGAGCTTTCTGGAGGTTTCCGACCGCGACGTGAAGAAGGTGCCGTTGCTGCGCGGGAAGAGCGTGTTCAACCTGTTCTTCGAGAACTCGACCCGCACGCGCACGACGTTCGAAATCGCCGCCAAGCGGCTTTCCGCCGACGTCATCAATCTCGACGTGGCGCGCTCCTCGACGGCCAAGGGCGAAACGCTACTCGATACCATCGACAACCTCGTTTCGATGCACGCGGACATGTTCGTGGTGCGGCATGCCTCGTCCGGCGCGCCTTACCTGATTGCCGACCACTTGCGACGGACCGGTCGCGACGACGTGCACGTGGTGAATGCGGGCGATGGGCGGCACGCGCATCCGACGCAGGGGTTGCTGGACATGTACACGATCCGCCACTTCAAGAAGGATTTTTCGAATCTGACGGTGGCCATCGTCGGCGACATTCTCCATTCCCGGGTGGCGCGTTCCGACATCCAGGCGCTGGGCGTACTCGGCGCGGCGGAAGTTCGCGCTGTCGGGCCGAAGACGTTGTTGCCGACGGATATCGAGCGAATGGGAGTGCGCGTATGCCATGACCTGCGCGAAGGGGTTCGCGACTGCGATGTGGTGATCATGTTGCGTTTGCAGAACGAACGAATGAACGGGGCGTTATTGCCCTCGGCCAAGGAATATTTCAGGTCTTATGGCCTGACGCCGGAAGTTCTGGCGCTGGCCAAACCGGACGCCATCGTGATGCACCCCGGGCCGATGAACCGCGGTGTGGAAATCGATTCGGAAGTGGCTGATGGACCGCAGGCGGTGATTCTGTCGCAAGTAACCTTCGGCATTGCCGTGCGCATGGCGGTGATGAGCATTCTGGCGGGGAACTGAGCAATGCAAGAGCAAAGCATCCATATCAAAGGCGGCAGGCTGATCGATCCGCGAAACGGCGTTGATGCGCAGGCAGATGTGTTCGTGGCCAATGGCGTTGTCTGCGCGGTCGGAAGCGCCCCACTTGGTTTTGCTGCGGACAAGACGATCGATGCCGCTGGACGCATCGTCTGTCCGGGTTTGGTCGATCTTTCTGCACGATTGACGAATCTCGACGCGGAACTCCTGGCGGCTGTCGCCGGCGGGGTCACCTCGGTCGCCTGTCCTCCGGACACCAAGCCGCCGCTGGACGAACACAGTCTGGTCGAGCGGCTCGTTCAGCGCAGCGAGTCGATCGGTCTTGCTCGCGTGTTTCCGGTGGGCGCGCTGACGCAGCAGCTTGGCGGTGAAAAGCTGGCGGAAATGGCGGGGTTGTCGCGGGCGGGCTGTATCGCCTTCTCGCAGGCCACACGCCCCATTTTCGACACCCAGATCCTGTATCGCGCCATGCAGTATGCGGCGACCTTCGGTTTTGCGATTCGCCTGCATCCCCAGGATCATTACCTCGCACTCAACGGCGTCGCGCACGATGGTGAAGTGGCGTCGCGGCTCGGCTTGGCCGCCATTCCGGTCTGTGCAGAAACGCTGGCGATCTCGACGGCGCTGCATCTTGCGCGTGAAACCGGGGTTCGTCTGCATCTTTCCAAGATCTCCTCGGCCGCCGGAATGGTGTTGATCCGGGAAGCCAAGGTGGCTGGCGTGAAAGTCTCATGCGATGTGGCGATTCACCACCTGCACCTTTCGGAGACGGATATCGGCTATTTCGACAGCCATGCCCGCTTCGATCCGCCTCTCCGCGCCGATCGCGACCGTGCTGCCTTGCGGGCTGCGGTTGCCGAAGGCCTGGCGTCGGTATGTTCTGACCATACCCCGGTGGACGAGGACGGCAAGCAGCTGCCGTTTGCCGAAGCGACTCCCGGTGCTGTCGGGTTGGAACTGCTGCTGCCTCTGGTCTGCAAGTGGGCGGCTGAAGACAAGATTCCTCTGGCAACCGCGATTGCCCGGGTAACCAGCGATCCTGCCGCGGCTCTGGGTATTGATGCTGGCTCGCTCGGTGTCGGACAGCGTGCCGATATCTGCGTCTTCGACCCCGAAGAGCCTTGGTGCGTCAGGCCGGAGACACTTCACAGTCAAGGGAAGAACACGCCTTTCCTCGGCTGGGAAATGTCCGGGCGGGTCTGTGTGACGCTGGTCGGTGGGCGTGTAGTTTTCGCGGTCTGAGCGTCAGGCTTGAAGACGTGTTTCGAGGTCGGGCACGTCTTCAGCGATTTCGACCACTTTGCGGCGAGAGGTCTGGCCGCTGATCAACGAAATTTTCGATTTGGCCAGCCCGAGCCGTTTCGCCAGAAAATCCAGCAAGGCGGCATTCGCCTTGCCGTCGACGGGGGGCGCCAGCAGGCGGATCTTCAACGCATCGCCATAGGTGCCGGCTATCTCGGTTTTCTTCGCTCCCGGCTGGATATGCAGCGTCAGCGTTGTGCGCGTGCCGTGGTGATGAAGCCACTCGGGCATGGTCGTTTCAGAGAAAAATCAGAACAACCTGGGCGGCGAGGATGGCGATCAGCGGTGTCAGGTCAACGTTGGCAATCGGAGGAATGATGCGTCGCAGCGGTCGTAGCAGCGGATCGGTCATCGCGCCGATCGGGCGGCCGAGGGGCGAGTACGGATTGACCCAGGACAGCACCGCCTGCGCAATGAGCAGTCCGATGAACAGATAAACGCAGAGACGCACTACGGCTAGCAGACCCTGAAGCAGGATGATGCCGGCAATTTCCGCGGGGGCCAGCGGAATCAGCCTTGGCTGGAGAAGCAGCAGGACGGCCAGCGCGAGAATTTGCAGGAGGTAGGCGCCGACCAGGCTGGCCGAGTCGAGTCCGAAGGCCGGGGGAATGACCTTGCGCAGTGGCAGGACCAGCCAGTTGGTCAGCCTGAGCACGAAAGAAGCCGCCGGCGTGTTGAACGGGACGCGTCGCATCTGCATGAAAAATCGCGCCAGCAGAAGAATCGAGAAAAAGCCGACGACGGAGTTTACGATCAGCAACAGCGCCTGGATCAACGGGCCGGCCATCTCAGTCCTTGCCCAGCAGGTCGGCGAGTTCGCCGCCGCGCGCGTTGGCGGCCTTGGTTCCCGCGATGATCGCTTCTTTCAGGCCACCTTCGGTCATGGCGCGCAAGGCCGCCTCGGTCGTCCCGCCTTTCGAGGTGACGCGTTCGCGCAAGACACTGGCGGGCTCTTCCGATAGCGAGGCGAGGCGCGCTGCCCCGAGTACGGTTTCGATCGACAACTGGCGGGCCTGTTTCGGGTTGAAGCCGAGTTCGATGGCTCCCTGATGCAGCGATTCGATGAAGTAGAAAACATAGGCCGGGCCGCTACCGGAAATGGCGGTCAGCGCATCGATCTGCGACTCTTCGTTCACCCAGACCGTGCTGCCGACGGCGTGCATGATACGTTCCGCGCCGAGGCGCTCCGCCTCGGAAACGCTCGGGAGAGCATAGAGCCCGGTGACGCCCGCGCCGATCAGTGCGGGCGTGTTCGGCATCGCCCGGATCAGCCGGTCGTGTCCGCCGAGCCAGCGAGAGAGGTCGCAAAGGCGCAGGCCGGCGGCGACGCTGATGACGAGTTGCTGATCGATGAGCGGCTGCAGCGGAAGGCACGCTTCGCGCATGTGCTGCGGTTTCACGGCGAGCAGCAGGGCGTCACAGTAGAGCGCGCTGGCATCGGGCGTGGCGTAAGTGCGAATGGCAAAAGAGCGTTCGAGGCTGGCCCGGTTTTCGTCGTTGATCTCGATGACGGCAATTTCATTGGCCGGAAATCCGTTGTTCAGCAGACCGCCGATGAGGGCACTGGCCATGTTGCCGCCGCCAAGAAAGGTGATTTTCATGATGTGTGTCTTTCCCCAAATAGTGCCGTCCCTACGCGGACGAGCGTGGCGCCCTCCGCAATGGCGGCTTCAAGGTCGTTTGACATGCCCATCGAGAGCGTGTCGAGTGCAAGACCGTGAGTGTTGAGATAATCGAACAATTCGTGCAATTGCCGAAATGGTTGCCGCTGCCGAGCGAAATCGTCGGTCGCCTCGGGGATTGCCATCAGCCCACGCAACTTGATGCGGGGGAGCTGAGCAATCCGGGACGCCAGCGAAAGAGTCTCGTCGGGTGAAATTCCGCTCTTGGTTTTCTCGCCGCTGATATTGACTTGCAGGCATAGTTGCAGCGGCGGCAGCGTGTCGGGACGCTGTGCCGCCAAGCGCTCGGCAATCTTGAAGCGATCGATGGAATGTACCCAGTGGAAGGCTTCGGCGATCGGGCGCGTCTTGTTGCTTTGCAATGGGCCGATGAAATGCCACTCCAGGTCAGGCAAGCCCACTTCGGCGACCTTGGTTACCCCTTCCTGCACGTAGTTCTCGCCGAAGGCACGTTGGCCCGCGGCGGCAGCCTCGCGCACGAACGCGGCAGGCCACGTCTTGCTGACGGCGAGCAGACGCACTTCTTCAGGCTCTCGCCCACAACCCTGCGCGGCGCTGCGGATCCGTGCCAGAACGGCTTGCAGGTTGGCGGAGATTGTTGTCATAATCAGCTTCGCTAGGAGCGGCCCGAAAGTATAACACTCCCCTGATTGCTCCCAAGGATGCCCCTCGATGGATATTACCGAACTGCTCGCCTTCAGCGTCAAGAACAAGGCTTCCGACCTCCACCTGTCCTCCGGATTGCCGCCAATGATCCGGGTGCATGGCGATGTTCGCCGGATCAACCTGCCGGCGATGGAGCACAAGGACGTGCACGCCATGGTGTACGACATCATGAACGACGCGCAGCGCAAGCACTACGAGGAGACGCTGGAGTGCGATTTTTCGTTCGAGATTCCCAATCTGGCGCGTTTCCGGGTGAATGCCTTTGTGCAAAACCGGGGCGCGGGGGCGGTTTTCCGGACGATTCCGTCCAAGGTCCTCACGCTTGAAGACCTTGGTTGTCCGCGCATCTTCAAGGATATTTCGGAATACCCGCGTGGCGTTGTTCTGGTGACCGGGCCGACCGGTTCAGGGAAATCCACGACCCTGGCGGCCATGATCAATCACATCAACGAGAACGATCACGCGCACATCCTCACGGTCGAGGATCCGATCGAATTCGTGCACGAATCGAAGAAATGCCTGATCAACCAGCGCGAGGTCGGTCCGCACACCCTGTCATTTTCCAACGCCTTGCGTTCGGCGTTGCGTGAAGACCCGGATGTCATTCTGGTCGGCGAAATGCGTGATCTGGAGACGATTCGCCTTGCCCTTACGGCCGCGGAAACCGGCCACCTCGTTTTCGGTACCTTGCATACCTCCAGTGCGGCCAAGACCATCGACCGGGTGGTTGACGTTTTCCCTGCCGCCGAGAAGGAAATGGTGCGTTCGATGCTTTCCGAGTCGCTGCGCGCCGTCATTTCGCAGACGCTGCTCAAGACCAAGGACGGCATGGGGCGGACGGCGGCGCACGAAATCATGATCGGCACGCCGGCAATCCGCAACCTGATCCGTGAAAACAAGGTGGCGCAGATGTATTCGGTGATCCAGACCAGTGCCCAGCTCGGCATGCAAACGCTCGACCAGAGCCTTCTCGAACTGGTTCGCCGCAATGTCGTTTCGGGCGCGGAAGCGCGGGCGCGGGCGGCGAACAAGGATTCCTTCCCGGGCGCTTGACGATCTGCTTAAAGGAAAATCATGGAACGCGATCAGGCTTTGAAATTCATGCAGGATCTGCTGCGTCTGATGTCGCAGAAGAACGGGTCCGATCTATTCATCACCGCCAATTTTCCGCCGGCGATCAAGGTCGACGGGCGGGTAACTCCAGTTTCGAATCAGGCGCTGACGGCGCAGCATACCGCCGAGTTGGCCCGCTCGATCATGAACGATCGTCAGGCTGCGGAATTCGAGGCGACGAAGGAGTGCAATTTCGCCATCTCACCGTCGGGAATCGGGCGCTTCCGGGTCAACGCACTGATCCAGCAGGGGCGCGTGGCGGTGGTTTGCCGGACCATCAACCAGACGATTCCGACGCTCGACGAACTCGGCTTGCCGACAGTGCTCAAGGACATTGCGATGACCAAGCGCGGGCTGGTGATCTTCGTTGGCGGTACGGGTACTGGTAAAACGACATCGCTGGCGGCACTGGTCGACCAGCGCAACAGGAACAGCCAGGGGCATATCATCACGGTCGAGGATCCGATCGAATTCGTCCATGAGCACAAGGGGTGCATCGTCACGCAGCGCGAGGTCGGTGTGGATACCGATTCGTGGGAGGCGGCCCTGAAGAACTCCTTGCGGCAGGCGCCGGATGTCATCCTGATGGGCGAAATCCGCGACCGCGATACCATGGACTACGGCATCGCCTTCGCCGAAACGGGGCACTTGTGTCTGGCCACGCTGCACGCCAACAGCTCGAACCAGGCCATTGACCGGATCATCAACTTTTTCCCGGAGGAGCGCCGTCATCAACTGTTGATGGACCTGTCGCTCAACCTGCGGGCGCTTGTCTCGCAACGGCTGTTGCCGAAGAAGGACGGCAAGGGGCGGGTCGCCGCCGTGGAAATCCTGCTCAACTCGCCACTGATTTCGGATCTGATCTTCAAGGGTGAAGTGCATGAAATCAAGGAGGTCATGAAGCGTTCCCGCGAGCTTGGCATGCAGACCTTCGATCAGGCACTCTTCGATCTTTACGAGGCCGGGCGGATCACCTACGAGGATGCGCTGCGGAATGCCGACTCGATCAACGACCTGCGCTTGCAGATCAAGCTGCACAGCAAGGACTCGAAGGATCGTGACCTCAACTCGGGGATTGGTCACCTCGAAGTCGTCTGATCCGACTGTTTTTCGTTTCTCCCGACAGATCGCCCCGGCCCAGACCGGGGCGTCGTTTTTTTACGTACCGCTTTGCAAAATATCCTACTGCTTCGATCGGATTTTGATAATTGAAATATCGTTTCACAATTCGGAATTCCAGTTGTACAATTAGTTCCTAACCATCATCGTTTAGTTCCATTAACTCATTAAGTGGGTTGTGGGTGGGGTGGCTTCGATAATCAACGGATCGGAGAGTGTATGTTCGAAGTGCGTATTCACGGCCGCGGAGGCCAGGGAGTGGTAACGGCGGCGGAAATGTTATCGATCGCCGCATTCGAGGAAGGGCATCATGCGCAAGCCTTTCCGAGTTTTGGTTCGGAGCGGACGGGGGCGCCGGTGGTGGCCTTCTGTCGGATCGCGGATCGTGAGATCCGCTCGCGGGAGCCGATCATGGAGCCTGATGCTCTGATCATCCAGGATCCGAGTCTGCTTCGTCAGATCGATGTGTTCGCCGGTCTGAAGAAGGATGGCTTTGTCCTGATCAACACCAAGCAGACCTTCGAAGAGCTTGGTATCGAAGACGTGGTGCGTGAGTTCCCCGCCGATCGCCTGTGCACCCTTCCGGCGACCGACCTGGGGCTCAAGCACGTCGGCCGCCCCGTGCCCAACGTGCCGTTGCTGGCCGGGTTCGCCGCGCTTTCCGGAAAGCTGAACCTCGAGTCGGTGTGCAAGGCGATCAACGCCAAGTTCTCGGGGAAGGTTGCGCAAGGCAACGTCGCCGCGGCGACGGAAGCGTTCAACATGGTCCTGGCGCGCGCCAAGGATCTCAGCAAGGAGGTTGCCAATGCTTAAGCAAATCGAGGGCTCGCACGCCGTTGCCAAGGCGGTTGCGCTGTGCCGGCCGGAAGTGATCTGTGCCTATCCGATTTCCCCGCAGACGCACATCGTCGAGGGCGTCGGCGAGATGGTCAAGGCCGGTGAAGTGCAGAACTGCGAGTTCATCAACGTCGAGTCCGAATTTGCCGCCATGAGCGTGGCCATCGGTTCGTCGGCGGCCGGTGCGCGGACATATACGGCTACCGCGTCGCAAGGCCTGCTGTTCATGGTCGAGGCGGTTTACAACGCCTCCGGCCTCGGCTTGCCCATCGTCATGACCTTGGCCAACCGCGCGATCGGCGCGCCGATCAACATCTGGAACGACCATTCGGACTCGATGTCGCAGCGTGACAGCGGCTGGATCCAGATCTTCGCCGAGACCAACCAGGAGGCGGTCGATCTGCATATCCAGGCGTTCAAGCTGGCCGAGGAACTGAGTTTGCCGGTGATGGTATGCATGGACGGTTTCATTCTTACGCACGCGTACGAGCGAGTGGATATCCCGACGCAGGCGCAGGTCGATGCCTTCCTGCCGCCGTATGAACCGCGTCAGGTGCTCGATCCGGCCGATCCGGTGTCGATCGGCGCCATGGTCGGGCCGGAAGCCTTCGCAGAAGTGCGCTATCTGGAGCACGAGAAGCAGCTGCGCGCCTTGGAGCTGATCCCGAAAATCGCCGAGGAATTCAAGGCAGGGTTCGGCCGGGACTCGGGCGGTCTGGTGCGCGGCTACTGCCTGGACGACGCGGAAACGGTCGTGGTTGCGATGGGCTCCGTACTCGGCACGATCAAGGATACGGTCGACGAAATGCGCGAGCAGGGCGTGAAGATCGGCGTTCTCGGCATCATCTCCTTCCGTCCGTTCCCGCTTGAAGCCGTGCGCGAGGCCCTGAAAGGCGCGACGCGCATCGTCGTTCTCGAGAAGGCGTTTTCGGTCGGTATCGGCGGCGTTGTCGCCACCGATGTGCGCACCGCGCTCGATGGCGCCAGCGTCAAGGACTACACGGTCATTGCCGGCCTGGGCGGGCGTCCGATCCTGAAGAAATCCTTGCGGGCCATCTTCGACAAGGCGCTGGGCGACGATCTTCCCCCGCTGACCTTCCTCGATCTGGACTGGAACATTGTCAACAAGCAACTGGAGCGCGAGCGCCAGAAGCGCCGCTCCGGCCCGGTCGCCGAGAACATCCTGCGCGACGTCGGCAGCAGCCACGTTGCCCAACACAGCTGAGGACACGACCATGAGCTTTCAACCCGTCAAGTTCTACCAGACCGGCACGTTCACCGTCGGCAACCGCTTGTTGACGCAGGATCAGCGCAGCGTGCAAGCCAACATGGAGCGGACCAACTCCCTGAATTCGGGGCACCGCGCCTGTCAGGGCTGCGGCGAGGCGCTCGGCGCACGCTATGCCATCGACGCGGCAATGCATGCCACCGACAAGCAGATGGTGGCGGTCAATGCCACCGGCTGCCTGGAAGTGTTTTCCACGCCCTATCCTGAAACGTCCTGGCAGATTCCCTGGATTCACTCACTGTTCGGCAACGCCGCGGCAGTGGCAACCGGCGTGGCGGCGGCCCGCAAGGTCAAGCGACAAAAGGGCCTCGCCGGTGATGTGCGCGTCGTCGCGCAGGGCGGTGACGGTGGCACGACCGATATCGGCTTCGGCTGCCTGTCCGGGATGTTCGAGCGCAACGACGATGTGCTCTATATCTGCTACGACAACGGCGGCTACATGAACACCGGTATCCAGCGCAGTTCGGCGACGCCGCCGGCAGCGCGCACGGCGACGACCATGCCGGTCGGCCCGGAGCCCGGCAACCCCTTCGGGCAGGGCAAGTTCGTCCCGGCGATTGCCATGGCGCACGAGATTCCCTACGTCGCGACAGCGACGGTGGCTGACCTGCGTGACCTCGAATACAAGGTGCGCAAGGCGATGACCTTCCGCGGTGCGCGCTACCTGCATATCCTGGTGCCGTGTCCGCTCGGCTGGGGAACCGCGTCTGACGATACGCTGCGGATGTCGCGTCTGGCCAAGGAAACCGGCCTGTTCCCGGTCTTCGAAGCCGAACGGGGTGAACTGACCCACTCGACCAAGATCCGCCGCCTGCTGCCGGTCGAAGAGTACTTGCGGCCGCAGAAGCGCTTTGCCCACCTGTTCGGCAAGACGCCGGCGGTCGACACCATCGCCCGGCTGCAAGCGATAGCCGACAAGAACATCCGCAAATACGATTTGCTTGAGAAGGAGGCGAACTGATGAACAAGCCTTTTGCCATTACCCTGGATCCCGGTTCGTCGCTCGCCAACCATACCGGCTCCTGGCGTACCGAGCGGCCGGTCTACGTGAACCGCCTGCCTCCCTGCAACAATCAGTGCCCGGCGGGCGAAGATATCCAGGGCTGGCTGTTCCATGCTGAGTCCGGCAACTACGAAAAAGCCTGGCAGCATCTGACCAAGGACAATCCCTTCCCGGCGATCATGGGACGGGTCTGCTATCACACCTGCGAAGGCGCCTGCAATCGCGCCAACCTGGATGCTGCGGTGGGGATCAACTCGGTCGAGCGCTTCCTCGGGGACGAGGCGATCAAGCGCAAATGGAAGCTGGTTCAGCCGACCGAGGAAAGCGGCAAGCATGTGCTGATCGTCGGCGGCGGCCCGTCGGGGATGTCGGCCGCGTACCACCTGCGCCGCCTCGGCCACCGCGTCACCGTGTATGAAGCCGGGCCAATGCTCGGCGGCATGATGCGCTTCGGGATTCCCAAGTACCGCCTGCCGCGTGACGTGCTCGATGCCGAAATGCAGCGCGTGGTCGAGATGGGTGTCGAGGTCAAGCTCAACGCCAAGGTGGACAACATCCTCGAAACGATGAAGGCGGGCAACTTCGACGCGGCCTTCCTGGCCGTCGGCGCGCATATCGGCAAGCGCACCAACATCCCGGCCGGCGCGGTCTCGAAGATCGTTGACGCGGTCTCGGTGCTGCGCAGCATGGAAGGCGAGGAGAAGCCGATGCTGGGCCGCCGCGTGGTGGTCTACGGCGGCGGCAACACGGCGATCGACGTGGCCCGTACCGCCAAGCGCATGGGCGCCGAACCGATCATCGTCTATCGCCGCACCCGCGACAAGATGCCGGCGCACGACTTCGAGGTCGAGGAGGCGATGCAGGAAGGCGTGATGATCAAGTGGTTGTCGACGATCAAGAAAGCCGGCGACGCCTCGATCACCGTCGAGAAGATGGAACTTGACGCCAACGGCTTCCCGCAACCGACCGGCGAAATCGAGACGCTCGAGGCCGATTCGGTCGTCCTGGCGCTGGGTCAGGACGTCGACCTCGGGTTGCTCGAGGGCGTTCCCGGGCTGGAAGTTACCGATGGCGCGGTCAAGGTCGATGCCAACATGATGACCGGTCACGCTGGTATCTTCGCCGGTGGCGACATGGTGCCGACCGAGCGCAACATCACGGTCGGTGTCGGCCACGGCAAGAAGGCTGCGCGCAACATTGACGGCTGGCTGCGCGGGACGGCCTACGTCGCACCGCCGAAGCCGCAGCTCGCCACCTTCGAGCGCCTCAACACCTGGTACTACTCCGATGCGCCGAAGACCGTGCGGCCGATGCTCGACATCATCCGCCGTCAATCGACGTTTGAGGAAGTCCAGGGCGGGCTCGATGAGACCAATGCGCTGTTCGAGGCGCGCCGCTGCCTGTCCTGTGGCAATTGCTTCGAGTGCGACAACTGCTACGGCGTCTGTCCGGACAACGCGGTGATCAAGCTCGGGCCGGGCAAGGGCTTCCAGTTCAACTACGACTACTGCAAGGGCTGCGGCCTCTGCGTGTCGGAGTGCCCGTGCGGCGCGATCAACATGGTGCCGGAAAACAACTGATCCTCGTTGTGTGAAGTGAAACGGGACGGTGACGCGAGTCACCGTCCCGTCTTTTTTATGCGGCGTTACTGCATCAGGAAGGTGGTTTCGGTGTCCGCGTCCCAGCCGTCCCACAGGAAGTCGTCGGCTTTGCTGTCGGCGATCAGGCGCAGCGCGTAGTTGACCTGCTCCTTGTAGAACTCGCAGAAGGCGCCGATCCTGTCCATGCCGCCGTTCATCTCGTGCGCTTCGGCCGGGCACGGCGAGCCGCAGAAATGGCGGATGGCGCAGTCGTCGCACGGTGCGAAGGTGTCGATGTTCCGCGCAGTGACGGTGCGGAAAGCGTCGGATGCCAGCGCCGCATTGACGCCGCCCTCGTCGAACAGGTTGCCGCCGTTGAAGCGTGGCAGACCGATGAACTCGCTGCACGGATACAGGTTGCCGTCGGCGGCCAGGGCGAAGAAGGCTCGCCCGCCGCCACAGGGCGAGATGTCGCACATCAGCCGTCGCGCCGTCGGCGCCAGGATGGCGAGCAGGATGTTGGCGAAGTTGGCGACGACCAGCTTGCGGCCGGTTGCGCGGTACAACGCGTGCGTGCGGTCGAGCGCGGCGAAGAGGGCCTTGCCCATGTCGGCGTCGGCTGGCTTGACGCCGCGGGCGCCGGGCAGCGTACAGCGCAGGGTGTTGAGCATGCAGGTCGGCACCTCGTGCGCGTGAAACAGCTCGACCATCCGTGTCAGGTGCGCCAGATTCTCGGTCGTGCAGGTGGTGATCACGCTCCACGAGCCGTAACCGCGCAAGGCGTCCATGGCCGTCAATACCTTGTCGTGAACGCTTTTGCCGCCCCAGGTGAGGCGCGTGGCGTCGGTGATGCCGGCGACCGGGCCGTCGAGCGAAAGGCCGATGCTGACGTTGCGCCTGGTCAGAAAGTCGATCGCCTCCCGGTCGAGCAGCGTGCCGTTGGTCTGGATGCCGAAGGCGAAGTCGTTGCCGAATTCCTCTATCGCCGCGAAAACCGCCGCCTTGTTCATCAGCGGTTCGGCGCCGTGGAAAATGGCACGCGGCGTGCGGCCTTCCGGCATGGCCGAGCGGAAATAGTCGCGCAGCTTGCCGAGCGCGGCGATCAGACGGTCTGTCGACATGTGTTGGCCACCGCTGCGTTGCTTGCTCGGCAGGTAGCAATAGGTGCAGTTCAGGTTGCAGCGCTCGGTCGGGTTGAGGTACACCCCGGAAGGCGTCAGCTCGAAACGCAAAGCGTGGAGTTCACGGGCGAAGCCGTCGGCCTTGGCACGGAAATCCTGCATCAGCGGTGTGCTTTCGGCCATCGCTTCGGCGATGCGTGTCTTGTCGACGAGCGCCCAAAAGGCCGTGTTCGGGTCGGTGACGGCGGCATAGATGTCGTGGCCGATGTCCATGGGAATCAGCGGGCCGCAGGATGCGGCCCGGGCAAAATTGGCGTCGGTCATCTACTTGGCCGCTTTTTTGTCCATCAGCACATAGTGCGAGAGGCCGATGCCGTCCGGATTGCAGCTCTTGCGGATGGCAATGGTCGGAGCAGCGGGCTGGCTGGTTTGTGCGGCCTGGTGATCTTGCTTTTGAACGGTTTGCGACATGTTCCTCTCCTCGGGAAATGAAAAAGGGCTCCGGCTGAAGGTACGCGGCTGCATACCTTCAGCCGGAGCCCTTGCCAAAGCTCCGCTTCAGTCCGACACGTCTTCTGGCTACCGGATCAGCCTGAGCGCTGCGCCTTCCCGGCGGAGTGTTCTCCGTCAGTGGCTGGTCGTTGCCGACCGTGCAGCGTTCGTCCCCGGATACAGCGGCGGGCCCGCCACGGATTTGCACCGTGTTCCGTTTCGTCGGATTGAATGGAGCGCGCATTGTCCTTGACCGCCGGGGGCGGGTCAAGTCATTGTCATCAGGCGGTTACTCGCGCCAGGCGCGCAGGATGATGTCGCGAATGATGTGCAGCTTGCGGTGGAAAAAATGGTCGGCCCCCGGGATGACGATGACTGGAAGGTCGATCGGTTCGGCCCAGGCCAGAACGTTGTCGAGCGGAACCGTGGTATCTGCCGAGCCGTGGATGACCAGGGTGTCCTCGGCGACTGCCTCCGTGGCGTAGTTCCGCGCGCCTTCGACGTGGCCGGCGGCGGTGCCGACCAGGATCAGTCGCCGGGCCGGTTGGCCTGACTTGGCTAGCGCGTCGGCCACGCGCGACTGCACGTAGGCGCCGAATGAGAAGCCGGCCAGCACGACGGGCAGTTCGCCGAAAATGCGTTTGGCTTCGTCGAGCACCAGCAGCATGTCCTCGGTTTCGCCGCGTCCGTCGTCGTGTTTTCCCTCGCTGGCACCCACCCCGCGGAAATTCGGGCTGAACACGGCATAGCCGATCCGGCCCAAGGTGCTGGCGACGGTGTGTACCACCTTGTTTTCGTTGGTGCCGCCGAACAGGGGGTGCGGATGGCAGACCAAAGCGATGCCCCGAGGGTCATCCGGCGAATCGACCCGTGTTTCGATATTCCCTGCTGGGCCATCGATGGCGATTGTTCGGGTGGTTGGCTTCATTCGGGTGGGCCTAGATCTTGAGGCGTTCAACCACCCGGCCATGGATCAGATGCTCCTGGACGATTTCCTCGATATCGTCGGTATCAACGTACTGATACCACACCTCCTCGGGATAGACGACGAGAACGGGGCCTTCGTCGCATCGGTCCAGGCACCCCGCCTTGTTGATGCGAATATTTCCCTTCCCCTTCAGTTTTAACTCGGCAATCCGGTCTTTCGCGTAAGTCAGAGCCTCGCTTGCGCCGAGGTTGTTGCAACAGCTCTCGCCATTTTCACGCTGATTGCAACAAAAAAAGACATGGTGTTTGAAGTAGCTCATGGTCCGGTCCTCAAGTAATTTTTCTGGTTGGGCTATATGCGTCGTCCGAGCAGAATCAGGTAGGGGAGCGATAAAAACGGCCAGAAACTGGCAGTCAGCCGGGTAAGCCCGTTGAAATTGAGAAAGTGTCCCTGGCGCCATGCAGTCAGTGCGGCGACAGAGTAAGGGTTGAATGGAGTGATGTTGACCAGAACAGTTCCCGCCATGAGCGTGACGCCTGCGAGCGCGATGCGGGCTGGGCGGGGTATGTATTGCGCTGCCAGCAGCAGGACTCCCCCAAGCATGAGTCCGAGGCCGGCGCCGGGCGACAGCCAGGCAAACGCGCTTTGAGGCCCGATCAGGATGATGGCGCCCAGCGTGCGGATGAACAGGGAAAAAAGGAAAAAACCGAGCAAAGCTACGCAGGCGTTGGCTTTTGGCAAGAAGAAGGTGCGCATCAGCAGACCGACGGCGAGCATGTTGCAGATGATGATGCCGGTTTCCATGGCGAAGAAAGAATGTGCCGCATAGGGAACAGGTGGAGCGATGCTGAATAGCTGGCGCAGGTCTCCGGATCCGAACAGGACGGTTTCTGGAGAAAGCTGGGTAATCATCCACAGGCCGGTCACCACAAGGCCGTACTCGCTGTTGGGAATGTGCGCAAGGAATTGACGCTGAATGTTATCGATCTTTGCGAAAAGCGTTGCACCAAACCATATCGACAGGAGCGCTCCCAGTCCGGTCCCGGTTCCGTTGCAGATCAAGTCGAGGGAAGAGGGGACTCGGCTTGGCAGGAACGACTGCAGGGTTTCGATGGCGAAACTGGTGAGTGTCCCTAGCGCGAAGGCCTGAAGCGCGGCGCAGGCTTTGCTGTGCCGCGCACCGAGGGCCAGTGTCAGAAGAAATCCGAGTGGCAGGTAGGCGGCGATGTTGGCCGCCAGGTCGAACCCTGTCCAGTAACGAGGCCAGGCTGCTTCCAGAAAGACGAAGGGCGAGAGTCCGGGGGATTGCCAGCCGGAGAAAGGGTGCAGGCTGGCGTAGATGATCAGGAGCAAGTAGCAGCCAGCCAGATAGCGCGGCAAGCGCCAGGAAGGCGCCGGTTGTGCGCCTTCTGCCGGTACGTGAGCGGATGACTTGCCTGCGGCCATTGTCGTGCGTGGAATGTCGTGCAGAGGTGATTCTATCTTCACCGGGCGTTGATGGAGTCCGTCGTCATGCATTTTCTTCAGAAAAGTCATGGGCTTGACAAAATCCGGTCCAATGAATAGAGTTCGCGCTCTCCCGCACTGTGGAGGCCGTTGTTCAGGAGCGGCGTAGTGCGGAACTTGTCTTTTTTCTTTGACTCTACTACTGACGACGTTCAGTTCCTGAAGTAGTTTTGCCCTGCGGCACTCCTTCCTTCTGCCGCTTCCGGGCAATGCACCCGCCTATAACCGTTTGTCGCACGGCAAGTTTGTCTGTTTGCGCGATGACAACAGTGAAAGGAGAGAGCATGTCTGTTGCTGTAACTCTCAAAAAATCGATGGCACGCAGTCTGGATGCCGTCTCCAGTTTTACCCAGTACGCAGTGATGATTGTCGGGTTGCTGTTCGTTCTCGGCACCGTCGGTCACTTTTTTGATGAGCAGGACGTGCCGGCTGGCACACAGGTTCCTGCGCCGGTCGTCGAGGCTTCCGTTCCTGCCGTCCTTCCGGTTTCTGGCGAAGGTCTTGTGCATCGTGGTGTGCCCGAAGCCAAGCCCCAGTTCACGGCGGTTCTTAGCTACGTGAAGCGTCGTTATCGTGTTTCGCCCGAAGCCGTGAGGCCGATCGTCGAGGCCGCGGATCTGATTGGCAAGGAACGCCGTATTGATCCCTTGCTGATTCTGGCGATCATCGGTATCGAGTCGGGGTTCAATCCGTTCGCCGAAAGCTCGCTGGGCGCGCGCGGCCTGATGCAGGTTATTCCGCGTTTCCACATGGACAAATTCCCGGCCGGGCTGGGTAGTCGCCATCTTTTCGATCCGGCAGTGAACATCCGTGTCGGCGTCGGCGTGCTCGAGGAGGCGATAAAACGTCGCGGCGGGCTGGTCCCGGGGCTGCAACAATATGCCGGGTCGTCCGATCCCGAGAGCGGTTATGCGAACAAGGTGCTGGCGGAAAAGGCCCGCATGGAAAAAGCCGTGCGCCGGGACCTGAATTTGGCGTCGAACGCCTGATCGCGTATCGCATCGCAAGCCAGCCCCCGCTTGTGGCGGGTCGCTGGCTTTGTCGCTTGCCTGGTCAGTCGTCTTCCAGACCGATAGTCTTGTGCTGCGCTGCCAGTTGCTGTTGCGTGCCGCTGGGTACCGCCGCGTAGTGCGAGAACGCGATGCTGTATGAACCTTGGCCGCCGGTCAGGGACTTCAGCCGGCCTTGATAATCGTCCAGTTCAGCGAGCGGCACCTTGCCGCTGATGGCCATCGTCCCTGTGCCGCGCGGCTGGGTACCCGTCACTTGGCCGCGCTTGCTGGACAAGTCGCCCGACAGATCACCGACGGAAGCTTCCGGAGCCAGGACTTCGATATCCACCACGGGCTCGAGGATGATCGGCGTTGCGTCCTGGATGGCCTGAATGGTGGCTTTTCGCCCCGCGGTGAAGAACGCGATGTCCTTGCTGTCTACCGAATGTGACTTGCCGTCATGGACAATCACGCGAATGTCGTGCACCGGGAATCCGCCGACGACGCCGTCCGCGAGCGCCTGACGGACGCCCTTCTCGACCGAGGCCATGAATACGCCGGGGATCACCCCGCCCTTGACCATGTCGACGAATTCGAAGCCGGCTCCGCGCTCCAGTGGTTCGACGCGCAGCATGACCTCCCCGAACTGGCCGGCGCCGCCGGTTTGTTTCTTGTGCCGGCAATGTCCTTCCGCCTTCTTGGTGATCGTCTCGCGGTAGGCGATTTGCGGAGGCCTGGTCGCCAGTTCGATCTTGTATTGCTGGGCCAGTCGGGCCAGTTTGGTGCGCAGGTGAATCTCACCCAAGCCGCGAATGACGGTTTCGTTGGTGGTCGGGTGGCGCTCGACCTTGAAGCAGGGGTCCTCGATCTCGAGTTTGTGCAATACGTCGAAAAGCCGTTGCTCGTCGGCCTTGCGCTTGGTTTCCACCGCCAGACCCTGCATCGGTTCCGGGAATTCGAGCGGCTTCAGATGGATGTGGTCTTCATCGTGCGAGTCGTGCAGGACCACGTCGAATTCGATTTCGTCTACCTTGGCCACGGCGCCGATATCGCCCGGAACGAGTGCCTCTGTCTCGACGTATTCCTTGCCTTGCAGGCGGTAGAGGTGACCGACCTTGAATGCGCGTTTGGCCTCCCCTACGAAGAGTTGGGTGTCCTTCCGGATCGTTCCCTGGTGGACGCGGAAAATGCCGAGCTTTCCGACGAACGGGTCGCTGACGATCTTGAAGACATGTGCCAGCACGTGCTTGCCGGGGTCGGGTACGGCATCGAATGCCGCAGCGTCCGGATCGTCCGGTTCGCCGCTGAAGAACGGGGGGGGATTCCCCTCCGCCGGGTTCGGCGCCAGTTTTGCCAGGACGTCGAGCAATTGCGGAACGCCGGCGCCGGTTTTGGCCGAGACGAACAGGATGGGAATCAGGTGGCCGGCGCGCAGTGCCTTTTCGAAGGGGGCATGCAGTTCTTCGACGGAGGGGTCGGCACCTTCATCCAGATAACGGGCGAGCAGGTCTTCGTCCTCCTCGACGATCTGGTCGATCAGGGCGCGGTGCATCGCGGCGACTGATTCAAAATCGCTTTCGCCACCGTCGTGACCGAGTACTTCGACGACATCCTGAGCGTGGTGCGATGGCAAATCGAGAAGCATGCACTCGCGTCCGAAACGTTCGCGGATCTCGCCGACCAGTTTGGGGAGATCGACGTTTTCCGCATCGATCTTGTTGATCACGATCATCCGGCACAGATTGCGCGCAGCCGCCAGTTTCATCATCCGCTCGGTCGATAGCTCGATGCCGTTCTGTGCGTTGATGACAACCAGTGCGGTGTCGACGGCGGCGAGGGCGCCGATGGCTTGCCCGGCGAAATCGGGGTATCCGGGTGTGTCGATTACGTGGATTTGTCTATCAATCCAGTTCAGCGAGGCGATTGCGGACTGGATGGAGTGACCGAGTTCCCGCTCCAGCGGGTCGTGGTCACAGACTGTGTTTCCTTTTTCAACAGAGCCTTTGCTGGGAATCGCGCCGGCCGCGGCGAGCAGCGTTTCGACAAGTGACGTCTTGCCGGCTGCGCCATGGCCGACAATGGCTACAGTACGAAGGTTGACCGTGTTGTTCTGACCCATGTTTTCCCCCAGTTCTTTTGAAAATGCTCGACGTGGGGTGCAAATACGGCAATACCCTGAGTCGAGCTACCGATTACGCATGATCCAACACAACGGTTTCATTCTACGCTTTATGTCTTGCCAGCCAAGTGCCAACCCGAGTTTTCTCGATCGACGAACGCATGCGCCGAAATTTTCTGATTCAGATTGAACACTTGCGCTCAAACGCATAGAATGTGCGCCTTCGCGGGTGTAGTTCAATGGTAGAACGGCAGCTTCCCAAGCTGCATACGAGGGTTCGATTCCCTTCACCCGCTCCAGTTTTTCTTCCATGGTCACCCACTGAGTTCTATAAGCTGCTGTCAGGAAAGTATTTTTTCCAGACAGTCGGTCATTGAGATCCAGGAGCGCCAGCCTCTACTTGACACTTGACTGCGTATCGGCCTTGCTTCAGGGGTGGATACTCAAGCTGCGGAGTAGCTGAATCCCGTCATCTTCTGGCGGCGCGTTTGTGATCATCTCAAGCAGGCCATCGCCGCGTCAGGCGTCCTGAAAATTCACAGCTTGCTTGAAACAGATGCAAAAGTAATCGGCTGACTGCTATTTTGAAAACGGATATTCTCAATCCGGAAGCATGTCATGGAGAAGTCGCGATGGCAGAGAAAAAAGACCCGATGGTCCCCGACGGGGCGGTTAATCCGATCAATACCGACTACAAGGTTGGGCAAGACAACATCGTCGTGAATGTCGGCCCTTTCGGCCTTGATATCCACAACCGTGTGTTTGCCGTTTCAGGCTTGCTGGTGGTCGCGTTTGTCGTGCTTACACTGGCCTTCCAGAACCAGGTTGAGCCGATGTTCAGTGGCATGCGCAGCTGGCTGACGTCGAATCTGGACTGGTTCTTCCTCAGCGCGGGAAACATCTTTGTGCTGGTGTGCCTGGTGGTGGCGCTCTCACCATTGGGCCGCGTACGTCTGGGGGGCACGGAAGCGGTGCCGGATTATTCCTATCTCGGCTGGTTCTCGATGCTTTTCGCAGCTGGCATGGGCATCGGGCTGATGTTTTTCGGCGTGTCCGAGCCGTTGTCGCATTTCGGCAGCGCGATGGGGGGTACGGTGATCGAGAACGGCGTGCGCACCGACTGGGCGCCGCTCGCTGGCGCAGCAGGCGATGCTGCCGCTGCTACCCGCCTGGGCATGGCCGCCACGATTTTCCACTGGGCGCTTCATCCGTGGGCGATATACGCGGTGCTGGCACTGGGACTGGCCCTGTTCTCGTTCAACAAGGGCCTGCCGCTGACGATCCGTTCGGTGTTCTACCCGTTGCTGGGCGAGCGCGTGTGGGGGTGGTCGGGCCACCTCATCGATATCCTGGCGGTGCTGGCGACGCTCTTCGGCTTGGCAACCTCGCTTGGCTACGGTGCCGCGCAGGCCAGTTCGGGGCTCAATTTCCTGTTCGACGTGCCGTTGGGTGAGACCACCCAGGTGCTGCTGGTCATCGGCATTACCGCAATCGCGCTGACATCGGTCGTCGCCGGGTTGGATGCGGGGGTCAAGCGCCTGTCCGAGATCAACATGGCGATCGCCCTGTTGTTGATGCTGTTCGTGATCTTCGTCGGGCCGACGCTCGATATCGCCAAAGGTTTTTTCAGCAATCTCGTTGCCTACATCCAGTACCTGCCGGCGCTCGCGAGCCCGTTCGGGCGTGACGACGTCAACTTCTCGCAGGGATGGACGGCCTTCTACTGGGCGTGGTGGATCTCCTGGTCGCCGTTCGTCGGCATGTTCATCGCGCGCGTGTCGCGCGGTCGCACCGTGCGCGAATTCATCGTCTCGGTATTGATCGTGCCTTCCCTGGCGTGCGTGCTGTGGATGACGGTGTTCGGCGAGACTGCGATCATCCAGCGGGTCCGGGACGGCTACGAGGCGGCGAGCAAGGCCGAGTTGCCGCTGCAACTATTCACCATGCTCGATGTGCTGCCGCTGGCGCAGATCACCTCCTTCATCGCCATCGTGCTGGTGGTGGTGTTCTTTGTTACCTCGTCTGACTCGGGCTCGCTCGTCATCGACGTGATCTCGGCGGGAGGCAAGGTCGATGCGCCTTTGCCGCAACGCGTCTTCTGGGCCGTGTTCGAAGGGCTGGTGGCGATTGCGCTGATCCTCGGCGGCGGCTTGGTAGCGCTCCAGGCAATGGCGGTGTCTACGGGGTTGCCCTTCACCGTCGTCTTGCTTGTGGCGAGCATGGCCATCATCAAGGGGTTGGCCTCCGAGCCGCGCGTTTCCTGATCCTTGCTCTGCGAGCCGGGCTCGCAGAGCATTTGCCGGATGAAACCATGCAGGTCGAACAGCTTGAAATTCTCGACTTCCTCCGTTCCCATCCGCCGTTTTGCGAACTGCCGGAAGATGCACTGCAGAACGTGGCGGTCGCTGTCGACGTGCGCTATTACAAGGCTGGCGAGAAAATCGTCGAGTTCGGTCAGCCGGCCGAGTTCTGGCACGTGGTGCGCAGTGGCGCGGTCGAGGTTTTCCGGCGAAATGGCACGCTGTACAACCGCCTGACGGCGGGCGGCTACTTTGGTGAATTCGGTCTGCTGCGCCACGGCCGTGTGCGCTTTCCGGCGCAGGCGCTGGAGGATACGCTGCTGTACCTGATTCCGCAGCCGGTGTTCCTCGAGCTGTTCGAGCAGCATGAGGTTTTTGCCGACTACGTAGAGATCGAGGATCGCACGCGTCTGCGTCAGGTGGTGTCGCGCCGTGCCGACGCCAACGACCTGATGTCGGCCACGGTCGAGGTTCTCGTGAGCCGCCCGGCTGTGACGCTGGGCAGCGGCGCAACTGCCCGGGAGGCGGCTCAGCGCATGGCGGAGGAAGGCGTGTCCTCGCTGTTGATCGTCGATGACAATCCTGATGTGCCCGATCTTCCCCTGCTGTCGGGCATCCTGACGGACCGTGATCTGCGTACCCGCCTGCTGGCACCCGGCCTCCCCTACGATACGCCGGTGGCCGGGATCATGACCGCCGGCGTGGCCTCGGTCGCCCACAACCAGCTGGTCTTTGAAGCCATGCTGGCGATGCTGCGCCGCAACGTGCATCACCTGCCGGTGATGAAGAACCAGCGGCCGCTTGGCATCATCGCCCTGTCGGACATCATCCGCTATGAATCGCGCAACAGCCTGTTCGTGGTCGGCAGCATTTTCCGCCAGCAATCGGTGGATGAGCTTGCCGCGCTGGTGCCGGATGTGCGCGCCTGCTTTGTGCGCATGCTGGGCGAGGACGCGAGTTCGCACATGGTCGGCAGCGCAATGGCGGCGATCGGGCGCAGCTTCAAGCAGCGCCTGCTGGAGCTGGGCGAGGCCGAACTCGGCCCGCCTCCCGTGGCGTACTGCTTCCTCGCCCTCGGCTCGATGGCGCGGCAGGAGCAACTGATCGTCACGGACCAGGACAACGCGCTGGTGCTGGACAACCGTTTCGATCCGGCGCGTCACGACGCCTACTTCAAGGCGCTTGCCACCTTCGTCTGCGATGGGCTGGCGCGCTGTGGCTACAGCTACTGCAGCGGCGGGGTGATGGCGACCAACGAGAGATGGCGTCAGCCGCTGAGAGCGTGGGAGCGCACCTTCACCGACTGGATCGAGCGTCCGACGCCGGAGTCGCTGCTCAATGCCGGCATCTTCTTCGACCTTGATGGCGTGTGGGGGCAAGTGGAGTGGGCGATGCGCCTGCGCGAACTGATCGCGCGCAAGGCCAGAGGCAATTCGCGCTTTCTCGCCTGCATGGCGCGCAACGCGCTATTGCGTACGCCGCCGCTGGGCTTCTTCAAGGACTTCGTGGTGGAGTCCGATGGCCGCCACAGCCGGGTGATCAACATCAAGCGCCGCGGAACGGCGCCGCTCTCCGACCTGGTCCGGGTACATGGGCTGGCGATCGGTTCGATGGCGCTGAATTCCTTCGAGCGCCTGAAGGACATCATTGACGCGGCGATCCTGCCGCTTGGCCGTGGCCAGGATCTGTACGATGCGCTCGAATTCATCTCCATGGTGCGCGGGCGTCATCAGGCCGAGGACCTTGCCGCCGGCGCCGATCCCGACAACAGCATCGATCCGGAGAAGCTGTCCGAATTCGAACGCAAGAGCCTGCGCGACGCCTTCCAGATTCTGAGCAACGCGCAGAAATTCCTCAAATACCGCTACCACCCGGGACGGGCCAACTGAGGACGAGGGCGCGCGATGCTGCACCGCGGAGATTTGGCGGGTACGCCAGGTAGCATTCCCCGCCGGGAGCGCAAGCCGCTTCCCGGGCCGGACTGGCCGCGGCGTTTCGCCGACCTGGCCGCTGGTGCGCGCGATTCCCGGTTACGGACTTTCTATGCCCACGGGACGCCGGCAGGTGATGCGCCGCTGAAGGATGTGCCGATGGTCGCGCTTGACGTCGAAACCACCGGCCTGAATCCCGAACGCGACGAGATCGTGAGCATCGGCGTGGTGCCGATGATGCTCGATCGCATCGCTTCCAGTGCCTCGCGCTACTGGGTTGTGCGACCCCGCACCGGACTTGATCCGGAGTCGGTCACGATCCATGCGATCACGCACGCCCAGATCGATGCGGCTCCCGATCTTGACGCGATTGTCGATGATTTGCTCGCCGCGCTAACGGGGCGCGTCGTCGTCGTGCACTGCAAGGAGATCGAGCGCAGCTTTCTCGATCTTGCGCTGAGGGCGCGTGTCGGGGAGGGGCTTCAGTTTCCGGTCATCGACACCATGGAGTTGGAAGCCCGTCTGCATCGTCAGTCACCGCCAGGCTTCTTTGCGCGCCTGCTGGGGTGGAAGCCCCCGCCTGTGTCGATCCGCCTGGCCGACAGTCGCGAACGCTACGGTTTGCCGCGCTACCGCGCTCATCATGCGCTGACCGACGCGCTCGCTACCGCCGAATTGTTGCAGGCACAGGTGGCGCACCGGTTCAGCCCGGAGATGCCGCTGCGCGAACTGTGGCAGTGATCCATTTGCTTGCCTGAAGCGGACGACCGTTTGCGTGGCTGGGTCGGCTGATCTAGCCTTCAAGGGGAAAGCGGCTTTGCCGGAGGCCGCCGAAAGCGAGGAGGCCATGCGCGTAGTTCCCCTGTTGTCGCCTGATGCCGGGCGCGCCCAGGCAGCTTTGGTTGCCTCCTTGCAGCGGGCTTTGGCAGCGAGAGGCGCCGTGCGCTTGATCGAGACGCACATTTCCTATGTGCTGCTCGTCGGGCGGACGGCGTACAAGATCAAGAAGGCGGTGAATCTCGGCTTTCTGGATTTTTCCACGCTGGAGAAACGCCGGCGCTATTGCGAGGAGGAATTGCGGCTCAATCGGCGCCTCGCGCCGGAGCTCTATCGCGCGGTGGTGGCGCTGAGCGGAGCGCCCGATGCGCCGCAGATCGGTGGCGCTGGCGTGCCGTTCGAGTACGCGGTGGAAATGCGCCGCTTCGCCCAGTCGGCATTGCTCTCCAGTCGCCTGGCGAGCAAGCGCCTGCCGCCGCAAGTGATCGATCTGCTGGCCGAGCGTGTCGCCGAGTTTCACACGCAGGCGGAGCGTTGTCCGCCCGACGCGGGCTTCGGGTCTCCAGAGGCCGTGTGGGCGCCGGTTGCAGCGAATTTCAGGCAGCTACGCCGGCTTCTTACTGCAGGCGGATACGCGGGGAGCTTGCAAACCCTCGAGGCGTGGAGCCGCGATCGCTGCGCGGATTTCGCGGACCTGATCACCGCTCGCAAGCTTGATGGGAGGGTGCGCGAATGCCACGGCGATCTGCATCTGGGGAACGTTGCGCTGATCCTCGGGAAGCCGGTGATCTTCGACTGCATCGAGTTCAACCCGGAACTGCGCTGGATCGATGTCATCAACGAAGTTGCCTTCATGACGATGGATCTCGAAGAACGTGGGCGACCGGATTACGCTCACCGTTTCCTCGATCGCTGGTTGGAGGAAACCGGCGATTGCGGCGGTTTGGCGCTATTGACGTTCTATCAGAGTTATCGGGCGTTGGTCCGCGCCAAGGTCGCGGCGATTCGGGCGTCGCAGGAAGAGCCGGGAAAGCGCGATCATGAACGGGCGGTTTGTGATCAATACATCGCCTGCGCCCAGCGTGCGATGTACGGGCGCCAACGTTTCCTGGGCTTGATGCATGGGGTGTCCGGCGCAGGAAAAAGCTGGGTGTCACAGATTCTGCTGGAGACGACCGGGGCGGTGCGTCTGCGCTCCGATGTCGAGCGCAAGCGGCTGGCCGGCCTGGCGGCACGCGGCAACAGTTGTTCCGTGTCAGGGCGGATCTACGGTCCGGAGATGACGGCGGCGACCTATGCGCGTCTGGCGGAACAGGCGCGGACAGTCCTCGCTGCCGGCTTCCCTGTCATCGTCGACGCAGCCAGTCTCGCCGCGTGGCAGCGGCGCCTTTTCCGTTCGCTGGCGGCGGAGCTGGGCATCCCTTTCCGGCTGATCGATTGCCAGGCGCCGGAAACTGTTCTGCGTCAGCGTCTGGCTGCGCGCGCACGCGCTGGCAGCGATCCCTCGGAGGCGGATTGTGCCGTTCTGACGGAGCAGTTGCGTTCGCAGGAGCCGCTCTCTGCCGACGAGTACGTTGATTGCCTGCGGGTAGCGACCGAAGACATCATGCGTGAGGATTTGTCGCGCCGCTTGGCCGGGTTTCCGGGGAGCCCCTCGGCGGGCACATGATAAAATCGCCCGCTTTTCAAAAAGACCGGCGGAGATGCTCCCATGAACCAAGGTTTGGAAACCGAAACCCGGGAGACGGAAGGCGTTTACACGGCCGGGCGGGCCGGGCACATCCGCAGTTTCGTGCTGCGTCAGGGCCGCGTCTCGAATGCGCAGCAGCGTTACTACGATGAGATGATGGCGAAGATCGGCATACCCTATGCCGTCTCGCTGCTCGACCTCGACACCGTGTTTGGGCGCAGTGCGCCGCACATTCTCGAAATCGGATTCGGCATGGGCGAAACGTCGGCGGCGATCGCCGAGACCAACTCGCAGAATGACTACATCGGCGTCGAGGTGCACACGCCGGGCGTCGGCAGCCTGTGCAAGCTGATCGCCGAGAAGAATCTGGCCAACCAACGCATCATCCAGCACGACGCGGTGGAAGTGCTGCGCGACATGATCCCCGAGGGATCGCTCGACGGCGTGCACATCTTCTTTCCCGATCCGTGGCCGAAGGCCCGCCACCACAAGCGCCGCCTGATCCAGTCACCGCTGGTGGCAACACTGGCACGCCGCCTCAAGCCGGGCAGTTACATTCACTGCGCGACCGACTGGGAAAACTACGCGGAGCAGATGCTCGAAGTGTTGTCAGCCGAGCCTTTGCTGGCAAACACCGCCGACGGCTACGCGCCGCGCCCGGACTATCGGCCGCTGACCAAGTTCGAGCAGCGCGGCATTCGCCTGGGGCACGGCGTCTGGGATCTGGTGTTTCGCCGCAAGGCCTGATCACTCGAGCTGGAATGTGTAGGACCAGGTGTCCGATGTTCCCGGCAGGCGGCCGATCGCGTAGAACCCCTTGATGGCGGCGTTGTCGAGAATCGGGTACCCGCTGCTGGAAACAACGCGCACATCCTCGACTTTTCCGTTCGCAGAGAGTTCGATGAACAGCTCGACCGTTCCCTCGATCCCCAAGGCCCGTGCATGTTCCGGATAGAACACGTACTCCGCCAGTTTTTCCTGCACGGCGCGGATTTCACGCTGGGTGAGCGGTTTCGGGGTGGGGGGGCTCGTGTTGGGTGTCTCGATTTTCTTTTTCGCTACGGGGGGCGGCGGCTTTGGTGCGTCCTCCTGCAGCGCTTCCTCCTCGATCGTGTTCTTCAGCAACGAGTCCGGAATGGGCGGAGTTTCTGCCGGACGTGCTGGTTCGGGAGGAAGACGCAAAATGGCCTGAAGCGCAGGTCGCGGTCGAGGTGCGGCCGGCTTGAATGCATCGGCGACCAACAGGCCACCGTGCAGGACAAGCGAGAGAGTAACGGCGATAATCAGGCGGAGCGGCATGGATCCGGTATTGTGCAACAAATGGAATGGAAGTGCTCCGGGAGCGTTAGATGCTTAAGGTGTGTGTGGCAATGCGTGAGCGCCTGATGGCGCTGTTATGTTGTTCGTGTTTTCTGTCCGGTGCGGCATTTGCTGCCTTGCCCGACCCGGCGGCTTTCAGTTGGGCTGTTGAACGCGGGGATGTTGCCAGTGTTCGAGAATGGCTTGATGAAGGGCTCGATCCGGACTTCGAAGGAAGCCAGTTCGGCACCGGTCTGATGAACGCGGCCTGGCATGGCAACATCGACATGATGCAACTCTTTCTTTCTCACGGGTCCAATCCGCGGCGGAGCAACCGCAATGGCGAGCAGGCGCTGCAGTTGGCGGTATGGAACGGGCATGTGGAGGCGGCGAAATGGCTGCTGACCCATGGCGCTCCAGTCAACCGCGAGGGTAATTATTGGGGGGCGTTGCACTACGCCGTGTTCAACGGCCATACCGAGTTGGCAAAGTACCTGATCGAGCGCGGAGCAAACGTGAATGCGCGTTCGCCCAACGGTTCGACGCCGCTGATGATGGCTGCGCGGGAAGGGCGCGAGGAAATCGCCAAGACGCTTCTTGAGTCGGGGGCCGACACGCGGGCGAAGAACGACTGGGGGGACACGTCTCTCGTGCTGGCGATGCGCTACGACCATTACCGGCTGGGCAAGATGATCTCCTCGCCGGAAGAGTTCGAGATCGCGGTCAAGGCGCCGAAGGAGGATTTCGGTGAGCCGATCAAGTCGGCCGCCGCGCCGAGCGAGATCGAAGTGTTGTTGCAGAAGATTCGCGAGGCCGAGGCCGAAGGTTTGCCGAGCGAGCATCTGCATGTCGAGTTGCGCCGCGTCGTCGAAGAGGTTCGTGCCAAGGCGATGGCGCGCCGCGCGGTCCGGCGCCCGGCGCACCTGCCGTACCAGGGTAAGTCGATTGTCATCACTGCCAAGCGTAACCAGTTCGGCGGCGAGCGGGCACAGATCACCGCCCGCCGGCCAACGGATAATCCGGTGAAACCAGCGAATGCGAAGAAGGGTGAACCCGTGCCGGTGCTCAAGGTGACGCCGGCTGACCGGTTGGCAATTCAGGCACGCATTGCCGACCTGATGCGGCAGATTCGTTTGGACGAAGCACAGGGCCGTCCTGCCGAGGGGCTGCGACAAGAGCTTTACGAGGCAGTGGAAGCTCAAAAATAGTTGGTTGTCGAAGTTTGTTGGCCCGTGTGAATAATTTCACAGCGTAAATGTACGAGGGCGGTTATTTTGCGAGAGCCTGCCATTTTCCGGTGATGCGATCGCCATGAAAAAACTCTTTGTCTCAGCACTAGCCGCAAGCGCTTTGTTCTCCGGTGCCGCCGGTGCCAGTCTTCTCGTCAACGGCAATTTGTCTGACTGGAATATCGATCACAACACGTGGGCCTCGTCGCTTCCGGGAGTGCTCTACACGGTAGAGGATGCGACCGGGAATACAAACACTTATCTCGATCCAGGATATGGCGGTCAGGCTTATGATGCTGAGGCCCTATATGCGACCATCCAAGATGGGGCGTTGTGGATTGCCCTGATTGCCGGGCACGATCCCGCGACTGCAAACAATCCGTTGAAAAACAGCTATGGCGCCGGCGACTTTGCTATAGATTTCGGCAAAAACGGTAGCTACGAACTGGGGATCAACATCATAACCGGAGGCTTCGGCGTTGCCGGTGGCGTTTATAGCAATCCGGTGTGGGCATATGGTCTTTGGGATGCGAATGGAGAAGAGGTTAAGAAGTCCGGGGGAGTCCCCGATCCGTTGCATCCCACATCTCTTCTTGGCGGAACGCTGATCGGCACGGCGACGTACGACTATTCTAAGAATGGTGCCGGTGGCTATGGCCAGTGGAACAGTGATAAGCACTTCTTCTACGAAATCAGCCTGGATCTCGATTTGCTGTATGCGGCGGGCTGGGACGGCAGCGAGTTCAATATTCACTGGACCCAGAACTGCGCCAACGACAGCATCATCGTCGATCCCGGGTTTGCCGTGCCGGAACCCGGCTCGCTGGCGCTGTTTGGTGTCGGGATGGTCGGCTTGCTCGGCGGAGGCTTGCGTCGCCGCAAGGAACGCTGAGAGCAGCGATCACGCCAGAAACATTTCCAGCAGCCGGTTGAGGAAGCGCTGGCCGCGCTGGGTCGGTGCGATCCGTCCGGGCTCACGCACGATCAGTCCCTCGTCTTCCGCCTGACGCAGGATCGTTTCGACGGCAAGCAGCGGTAGCGCCGTGCGTGCTTCGAACAAAGCGGGATCGAATCCCTGAATAAGGCGGAGAGCGTTCATCATGAATTCAAACGGCAGATCGGCCGCCGGGACGGAAAATTCGTCCTGGAGCAGACGTCCTTTTGCGACGCCGGCGAGGTACTGCTTCGGCTGTTTCCAGCGCATCTGCCGGCGTACCTCCCATGCCTTGCCGTCGTGCAGCGTCAGTTTGCCGTGCGCGCCGGCGCCGATACCGAGGTAGTCGCCAAACGTCCAGTAGTTGAGATTGTGGAGGCATTGCCGCCCGGGACGAGCGAAGGCCGATGTCTCGTAGTGCGTGAAGCCGCCAGCAGCGAGGCGGGCCTCGATGGCTTCCTGCATGTCGGCGCATCGATCCGGGTCGGGCAGGGCCGGCGGCGCTGCGGCAAAGGCCGTGTTCGGCTCGATGGTCAGCTGATAACAGGAAAGGTGCGTCGGGGCGAAGGCGAGTGCCTGCTCGACATCGGCAAGCGCCTGGTCGATGGTCTGCCCCGGCAGGCCGTACATCAGGTCGAGGTTGAAATTGTCGAAGTGGCGGGCGGCGATCTCGATGGCCCGGCGGGCCTCGTCACCGTCGTGAATGCGCCCGAGGGCCTTGAGGTGGGCGTTGTCGAAGCTCTGGATGCCGAGCGAGAGGCGGTTGATGCCGGCGGCGCGGAACGCGGCGAACTTGCCCGCCTCGACGGTGCCGGGGTTGGCTTCGAGGGTGATTTCCGCGTCATGCACCAGCGGCAGGCGGGTGCGGACGGCGGTCAGCAGCGTGTCGATTCCCTCGCCCGAGAGCAGGCTCGGCGTGCCGCCGCCGAGGAAGATGCTGACGACCTTGCGTCCCCAGACGAGCGGCAGCGCCGATTCGAGGTCGGCGACGAGTGCGGCAAGGTACTCGGCTTCAGGCAGGATTTCGCGGACCGCGTGTGAATTGAAATCGCAGTACGGACATTTCTGTACGCACCACGGCACGTGGATATACAGCGAGAGCGGTAGCGGCGTACGGAATTCGAGCGTGCCGCTGCGTGCGTCATCGATTCGTCCAGACGGGTGGATCGCGATGACGCGCGAGTGCTTCCGCTCGGTCATGCGGCGCCGGATTTCAGGCGTGCGACGAGCTGCTCCAGCGCTTTCCCGCGATGCGAGCGGCGGTTCTTTTCGGCGGAGTCGAGTTCCGCCGCGGTGACGCCCGCGTCGGGCAGGAAGAAATACGGGTCGTACCCGAAACCGCCCTGGCCGCGCGGCACATCGACGATTTCGCCGTGCCACTCGCCTTCGGTGATGATCGGCTGCGGGTCGTCGGCGTGACGGACGAAGACCAGCACGCAGACGTAATGGGCGCGCCGGTCGCTCCTGTCGGTGAGGTCGGCGACCAGCTTCTCGTTGTTGCGCTCATCGGATTTCGGCTCGCCGGCATAGCGGGCGGAAAAGACGCCCGGTGCGCCGCCGAGGGCGTGCACACAGAGGCCGGAATCGTCGGCCAGCGCCGGCAGGCCGGTACAGGCCGCCGCGTGCCGGGCCTTGGCCAGCGCGTTTTCGACGAAGGTGACGTGCGGCTCCTCGCATTCGGGAACGTCGAGTTCCCTCTGCGGAATCGTTTCCCAGCCGAGCGGGGCGAGCAACTGGCCAAATTCGCGCAGCTTGCCCGGGTTGTTCGAGGCGACGACGAGCTTCATGCGGCGAGCGCCTCTTTCTGCTTGACGATCAATTCGCCGATGCCGGCTTCCGCCATGTCGACCAGCTGGTTCATCTGGGCGCGGGTAAACGGCTCGCCTTCCGCCGTTCCTTGAATTTCGACGATGCCGCCGGCACCGGTCATGATTACGTTCATGTCGGTGTCGCAGGCCGAGTCCTCCGGGTAGTCGAGGTCGAGTACCAATTGGCCCTCGAAGATGCCGACAGATACGGCGGCGACGTGGTCACGCACCGGGCTGGTAGCCAGCTTGCCTTCGGCGACGAGCTTGGCGCAGGCGTCGTTCAGCGCCAGCCAAGCGCCGGTGATCGACGCGCAGCGGGTGCCGCCGTCGGCCTGCAGCACGTCGCAGTCGAGGGTGATCTGGCGTTCGCCGAGGGCAACGAGATCTGTGACGGCGCGCAGCGAGCGGCCGATCAGGCGCTGGATTTCCAGCGTGCGCCCGGACTGCTTGCCCTTGGCCGCTTCGCGCGCCGTGCGCGTATGCGTCGAGCGAGGCAGCATCCCGTATTCGGCGGTGACCCAGCCCTGGCCCTTGCCGCGCAGGAACGGGGGGACGGATTCTTCAACGCTGGCGGTGCACAGCACCTTGGTGTTGCCCATCTCGATGAGCACGGAGCCTTCGGCGTGGCAAGTGAATTGGCGGGTGATGCGGACGTCGCGCAATTGCGCGGGTTGGCGTTGGCTGGGGCGCATGGGTTTCCTATTTCGAGTATTTCTGAATGGTGGATCGGATTTCGTTGATGGCGCGTTCGATCTCGTCGTCGGTGAGTTCGGTCTTGTACTTCGGATGGCGGCCGAATTCGTCGAGGCGGGTGGTGAGGGCGCCGAGCGGCATGGTCTGGGTGTGGATCGCCGTGGATTGGCCGGAGCCCGGCTGGACGTAGGTGTCTTCCCAACGAACGGCGATGACCGACAGGTTGTCGGCGTTCGGGCCGCCGCGGTCGTCGGCGAGATCCATCAGATCGGGGACGGCTTTCATAAGATTCGGCGTGGCCAGCGCGGAGCCGAGCGCGTCGTCAGGGAACAGCCCCCAGAGGCCGTCGGTGCACAGGGCGATGACATCGCCTGCCTCCAGTGGCGTCTTGCGTGAGAGTTCGATCTCCGGATCCTGCCGCCCGCCGAGACAGCTGTAGACCTTGTTGCGATCAGGGTGGTGCGCCGCCTGTGCTTCGCTGATCAGCCCTTGGTCGATCAGCAATTGCACGCGCGAGTGATCGCGGGTGCGCGTCAGCGTCGTCCCGTCGCGGAAGATGTACAGGCGCGAGTCGCCGGCGTGCGCCCAGTGGGCGATGTTGTCCTGGATGATGCAGGCGACGCAGGTGGTGCGTGGCGAGTCGTCCAGGCGATGCGTCTCGGTGAAATCCATGATCGCATGGTGCGCGTTGAGCATTGCCTGGTTGAGGAACGTGAACGGCTCTTCAATTTTCGGGTTGGCCTCGCGCTGAAAGGCTTCGGTCACCGACTGCACGGCGATCTGCGCGGCGATTTCCCCGTAGTAGTGCCCGCCCATGCCGTCGGCGATGACCGTCATCAGCGCATCGCGCGAATAGCAGTGGGCCAGTCGGTCCTCATTGTTTTTGCGCTTGCCTTGCCGCGATTCCTGGTAAATGGTGAACTTCACTTCGGTTCCGCCTTTCCTTTGAATTTTCCGACGACGTGATCGAGCCAGGTCTTTTTGCTGCTGGCGGCAGGCGCCGGCGGTTTGGGCGCGGTGACTGGCTCGGTCAGGGCCTTCTGCAGGGCGAACGCGCTCTGCGGGCGATAGAGATGATTCAGGCACAGGCACCAGTCGATGGTTTCCAGCAACTGGTCGGAGAACTGTCCCTCCCAGCGCACCATGGCCGGCACCAGCTTGTCCTTTTCATTGCGGTTGTCCGCCGCCTGCGGTGCCGAAGCGGCGAGGCAGGCATACATCGACGCTCCGACGCTGTAGATGTCGCTCCACGGGCCGAGCAATTCGCGTTGGCGGTAGTGCTCGGGTGATGCGAAGCCCGGGGTGTACATCGGCTTGAGCATGGGCGTGTCACTGGCCAGCGTCTGCCGTGCGGCACCGAAGTCGATCAGGACCGGAATGGTTTCGTTGCGCATGTAGATGTTCGACGGCTTCAGATCGAGGTGCAGCAGCTTGTTCACGTGCACCTCGCGCAGCCCGTTGAGCAGCTTGGTGAACACGTTGCGCAAGAAATTCTCGGTGATCACTGCACGGTTCTTCTGGATTATTTCCTGCAGCGTGCGCCCGTGCTCGTATTCCATCACCATGTAGACGGTATTGTTGGCGCGGAAGAAGTTGAGCACGCGGACTACGTTTGGATGCGACAGCCTGGCCAGTGCGCGCCCCTCCTCGAAGAAGCACTTCATTCCGTAGCGGAAAGCCGGCATGTGCTCGTCGCTGATGGCCGGCGTGATTTCTCCCTCGGGGCGGAGGGCCAGGCTGTTCGGCAGATATTCCTTGATGGCCACGTATTGCCCATCGCCGTTGGTCGCCAGATAGACGATCGAAAATCCTCCCAGCGAGAGTTGATGTTCAATGCGGTACTCGTCGAGTTGGAAGCCGGAAGGCAGCGCGTGGTTGGCTTGTTGCGCCATCAGTATCAAAGCTATGATGTGGGTTTTCCGGCCATTTTCGGGCTTTGGCGAAATACTGTAAAGCCGGCCGGCGTCTCCGACACCTTTCCCCGGGACTTTTCCATGATCTACAGCATGACCGGCTATGCCGCCAGGAACCTCGATCTCGAATGCGGCGTGTTGCAGATCGAGCTCAAGAGTGTCAATTCCCGTTATCTCGACATCCAGTTCCGTGTCTGCGAGGAGTTGCGCGTGGCCGAACCCGCGTTGCGCGAGATGTTCGGGGCACGGCTGGCGCGCGGCAAGCTCGAATGCCGGATGGGTTTTTCCGCGTCGTCCGCGCGCGCCCAGGCAACGACACTGAATGCCGACCTGCTGCAGCGCCTGAAGGCGTTCGAAACGCAAGTGCGTGGCGAGTTGCCCGATGCGCAACCTTTGACTGTCAGTGACGTGCTGCGCTGGCCCGGCATGTTCGGCGACGAGTCGCTCGATAGTGCGACGCTCGTTCCGGCAGCTCTGGCCCTGGCGAAAGACGCACTGGACGACTTTACCGCCAGCCGCTCGCGCGAAGGCGAAAAGCTCGCCGCCGTGATCATGGAGCGCGTGACGCGCATGCGCGCGCTGGTGCGCGAAGTCGAGCCACGCATTCCGGCGGCACAGGCCGCCTTTCAGGAAAAGCTCAAGCAGCGACTGGCCGACGCACTCGGCTCGGCCGATGACGAGCGGATCCGCCAGGAAGTTGCGGTGTTTGCCGTGCGCATCGACGTGGCCGAAGAGCTGGCCCGCCTGTCCACCCATCTCGACGAGGTCGAGCGGGTCCTGGCGGCCGGTGGCGCTTGCGGCAAACGCCTTGATTTCCTGATGCAGGAACTCAATCGTGAAGCCAATACGCTCGGCTCCAAGTCAGTCGTCGCCGAAGTCTCGCAGACGGCGATGGAGCTTAAGCTGCTGATCGAGCAGATGCGCGAGCAGATCCAGAATTTGGAATGATGAATCGGGACGCCGCTGGACGTCGAGTTTCCGCTGAATAACTCGACGATAAACAGCGATGCTGCCTGGCCGCGTTGCCGAAGGAAAACAGAATGCAGATCGCCATCGCAAAAGGGATACTGACGACAGACCACGAATCTGCCTCATTCTCCCAGCCGGCATTCATTCTTGGCGGCCTTGCCTATGGGCCGGACAGCCTGGTTCCGGATGCGACGAATGCAGGCGACATCGTGGCCAAGGCGTACTCGCAGGATATTGATGAAGGGCGACGGTTCTCCGTGGCTGAATACAACATGATTGCGCGATTTGCTGGTCTGCCCGTGGCGAATTATTGCTCGGGAGAGTGAAGGCGGTTGCCGCGACTCCCCCGCGGATTGCCTGTACGGCTCTGTGAAATCAGGCGGCGCTGTCGGTATGCATCAGGTCGAGAAAGCGCCGCATCACCGGGTTGATGTGCCGGTCGTGGAAGACGAGGCTGCCCCACGACGATAGCGTGTGGGTCAGCTTGTAGGGCAGGATGCGCAGCAGGTTGTGCCGGGCGAAGTGCTTCGCCATCGATTGCGGGATGATCGCGATCATCCGGCTACGCGCGATCAAATCCGCCGCGGTGAGGAACGAAGACGTTTCCACCAGTCCGCGCGGCAGTGCCGCATGATGGCTGCGGAATTCCTGCTCGATGATTTCGCGCAGCGGGCTCCCGCGCAGTTGCACGATCCACGGATAGTCGAGCAGTTCCGAAAACTCGAGTGAACGCCTGGCCGGCGGTTGCGCCAGCGGGTGCTCGCAGCCCGCAACAACCGAGAGCGCTTCCTCCCCGATCGGGGTAAACACGCAGTCCCGATTGGCCGGACTGGCCGGATCGGGCATGCGTCCGATGACCACGTCGAGGCGGCCGTCGCGCAGCAGTTCGATCAGTCGATCGCTGGTGTCGACGTTCAACTCGATCGATAGCAGTGGATAGTCTTCCTTGAGCTGGATCATGGACGCGCTCAGCGGTGCCGGGGCGGCGGCGGTAATGCTGCCGACACGCAGCTTTCCGGAACTGCCGAGGCGCAGTTCATCGAGTTCGCGGCTCAACACCGCCATGCTGTTGCGCATTCCGCGGAAGGTATTGAGCACTGCCTGTCCGGCAGGGTTGAGCGTCAGCCCGCGCCCGATCCGGTCGAACAGCGTTTCACCCAGCGCCTCTTCGAGCTCGTGCAGCATCTTGCTGGCCGCCGGCTGGGTCATCCCGAGGTGCTGGGCGGCAGCGTGGAGGGTGCGGAATTCGTCGATGGCCAGCAGCAGGGCGATCTGGCGCATGCGCAGGCGGTTGAGCAGCTGTTCGGTGCGGGATGATGGCATGGAGTTTGATAACCAGAGGTGATCGATATATTAAATACTTTCAGTATTCGGAAATCAATGACGTTGCTACGATCTGCCGCATACCTATAAGGGAATGGTCATCAGTGGAGGACTGCGCACGTCATGAGTTCAGCGTTGCTGCCCGATCTGGCGCAGGCCAGGGATGAATTTCTCGCGACCGGCGACGAGCGGCTGTTGCCGATCGTGGATGCCCATCATCATTTTTGGGATATGCACAACCCGCATCCCTGGCTGACCGAACTGCCCCGCATTCCGTTTCGCTACGGCGACTACGAAGCCATCTGCAAGGATTTCCTGCCCGCCGACTACGCCGCCGCCTGCGGCGATCATCGCGTCCTGCGGCACGTGGTGATGGAGGGTGAATGGGCGCCTGATGATCCGGCTGGCGAAGCGTTCTGGATGGCCGACCTGGCGCAGCGCTGCGGCAAGCCGCAGGCCATGGCCGCGCAGATCTGGCTCGATCGCGCCGACGCCGAGGAGTTGATGCAGATCTACGCCCGCCCGCCTCTGCGGGGTTTCGTGCGCAGTGTGCGACACAAGCCGAACTGCACGACACGCGAGAATTGTCGCGACGACTGGTCTGCGCCGGGGTCGATGCGCTGCCCGCGCTGGCGTGAAGGCTATGCCAGGCTCGCAGCCTACGGCCTGATGTTTGAACTGCAGGCGCCGTGGTGGCACATGTACGAGGCGGTCGAACTGGCCCGCGATTTCCCTGAGACGCGGATCATCGTCAATCATGCCGGGCTGCCCGGCACCCGCGACGAGGAAACGCTGCGGGCCTGGCGCACGGCGATGGCCCCGCTCGCCCCCTGTCCGAACGTGATGATGAAGATCTCCGGCATCGGCGTGTGTGGTGAACCGTGGACCGTCGAGCAGCAGGCGCCGGTGGTGAACGCGCTGATCGAGGACTTCGGCGTCGAGCGCTGCCTGTTCGCCAGCAATCATCCGGTTGATGCGATCGTCGTCACGCTGAATGACCTCTGGAGCGGCTTCAAGACGCTGACCCGGAGCCTGGTTCCCGAGCAACGCCTGGCGTTGTTCTGCGATAACGCAACCGTGCTGTACGGGTTGCGCTGATTCATGCTGTACGTTGTAACCAACCACGCCAAAACTCATCAGGAGGTTCGCATGAAAGCACTGAAGGCAATGACCCTGCGCAGCTCGCTGGCCATCGTGGCCGCCGCCCTGTGCCTCGGTACGACCGCTGCCGTCGCCCAGGAGATCAAGGCCAAGTTCGGCACCTCGCTGCCGGACAGCCATCCGCAGACCCTCGGTGCGCGCAAGTTCGCCGAGATCGTCGATCAGAAGAGCAAGGGACGGATCAAGATCACCGTCTATTCCGGCGCGCAACTGGGCAGCGACCAGCAGATGCAGGCGGCGCTGCGCGGCGGCACGCAGGAATTTACCGCCCCGTCCACGGCGACGCTGGCCAACCTCGTGAAGGAATTCGGCGTGTTCGGCCTGCCCTTCTCGTTCGCCAGCGAGAAGCAGGCCTATGCGGTGTTCGACGGGCCGTTCGGGCAGAGCATCCTCGCCAAGCTGACCGACAAGGGCCTGGTCGGTCTCGGGTACTGGGAGAACGGTTTCCGTCACTTCACCAACAGCAAGCATCCCATCGTCAAGGCCGAGGATATGGCCGGGATCAAGGTGCGCACGATGCAGAACAACCTGTACATCGACCTGTTCTCGGGACTGGGGGCCAATGCCATCCCGATGCCGGTCAACGAACTGTTCACCGCGCTGGAGACGAAGGCCGTCGATGCCCAGGAGAATCCCTACACCGTGGTGCAGGCACAGAAGTTCTACGACGTGCAGAAATACCTCTCGACGACCGGGCACGCCTATGACGCACAGGTGCTGATCGCCTCCAAGAAGTTCTGGGACAAGCTGAGTGATGCCGACAAGAAGCTGATGAAGGATGCGGCACACGAGGCTACGGAGTACCAGCGCCAGGCCAGCCGCGACCTCAACGCCAAGGCGCGCGGAGAACTGATCAAGGCCGGCATGGAGATCAACGACGTCTCGGACGCCGAACGCCAGCGCATGCGCGAGAAGCTGCAACCGGTGATCGCCAAGCATCAGGCGGCGGTGGGCGAGGACACGGCCAAGGCCTTCTTCGAGGCGATCGCCAAGGCACCGAAGTAATTTGTAGCCAAATCAGGGAGAGCGGGCGTCGGAGCGTCGGCGTCCGGTCATCCTGAACAAGCGTTCCGCAGAGAGCGCCATTTTCCACCTAGAGAGGGTTCAACATGAAAATCAAGTTTGCAGGAACCGTTGCCGCCGTTCTGTTCGGTCTTTCCGTCGGCGCCGCCTGGGCGCAATCCGCGCCGGTCAAGCTCCGCTTTGGCCACGCCCACCCGGTGACTGACTCGCAGCATATTGCCGCGCTTGAGTTTGCCAAGAACGTGAAGGCACGGACGAACGGGGGTGTTGATATCCAGATCTTCCCGAACAACCAGCTCGGCAACGACAACACCATGATCTCCGGCGTGCGCGGCGGAACGATCGACATCGAGATGTCCGGCAACCCGTATTTCACCGGCATCGTCTCCAAGCTGCTCGTCCTCGACCTGCCCTACCTGTTCGACAGCCCGGCGCACGTGGCGAAGGTGGTGGATGGTCCGCTCGGCCGTTCGCTGCTCGACGAACTGGGAGCCTTCCGGATGAAGGGGCTGGCCTTCTGGGAAGTCGGTTACCGCAGCCTGGCCAACAGCAAGCGGCCGGTTAACAAGGCCGAGGACATCAAGGGCCTGAAGCTGCGTACCACACCGAACCCGCTGCACATCAAGGCCTTCCAGTTGCTCGGCGCCGCCGCGCAGCCGATGCCGTTCTCGGAAGTGTTCTCGGCGCTGGAAACGAAAGCCATCGACGGTCACGAAAATCCGCCGAGCGTGATGCTCTCGACCAAGATGCATGAGGTGCAGAAGTATCTCTCGCTGACCAAGCATGCCTATACCGCGCTGATCGTGGTGATGAACAAGGGCAAGTTCGATGGGCTCAAGCCCGAGGTCCAGAAGATCCTGCTGGAAGAAGCGGTCAAGGCCGGATCTTTCCAGCGCGATCTCAACGCCAAGGGCGAAGACGCGGCGCTGGCCGAATTACGCAAGCACGGCATGCAGATCGTCGAGAACCCCGACATCGAGAGCATCAAGACGGTCGTGAAGGATGACGTACGCAAGATGTTCGTCGAGAAGAACGGCGACGAACTGCTCAAGGCCGTCGACGCCCTGCGCTGATCGCCATTCCAGGAGAACGCCATGACTGCATTGCCCAAGGCGATCGTCGATTCGCACCACCATCTGTGGGACCTGCGGCAGATCCGCTACCCCTGGCTGGGCGAGGAATACGACGCCACGAAGTTCATCCTCGGCGAGTACTACCTGCTCTGCCGGGACTACCTGCCGCAGGATTTCCGCGAATCGTGGAGCGGCATGCCGGTGGTCGCCAGCGTGCATATCGAGGCCGAGGGCGATCGCAGTCAGGCGCTGGCGGAAACGCGGTGGGTGCATGAACAGGCCGCGCAAAGCGGCCTGCCCAATGCCGTCGTGGCACACGTCGACCTGCTCGCACCGGATGCCGATGAACGTCTGGCCGAGCATGCGGCGTACCCGCTGACCCGCTCGATCCGCTTCAAGCCGGTGACCTCGCGCCGGCCGCAGGACAGTGTCGCCGACCAGCCGGGTTCCTTGCACGACCCGCGCTGGCCGGCGGCGCTGGAACGTCTCGCAAAGCACGGCCTGGCCTGGGATCTGCGCGTTCCGTTCTGGCATCTGGAGGAGGCTGCGGCGGTCCTGCGCGACTTCCCCGGGTTGCCGGTCGTGCTGCAGCATACCGGCCTGCCCTGGGATCGCAGCGAAGCCGGGATCGCCGCCTGGCGCCGCGGCATGGAAGCACTCGCCGCGCGGCCCAACGTGCATGTCCGTCTCTCGGAACTTGGCCTGCGCGACCGGCCGTGGCGGCTGGAGGACAATCTGCCCGTGGTACGCGATGCCGTCGCCATCTTCGGCTGGCAGCGCGCCATGTTCGGCAGCAACTTCCCGGTCGCCGGGCTGCGCATCAGCTATCCGGCGCTGGTGCGGGCAATGGCCGAGGCGCTGGCGCATCTCGACGAGCGCGCACAGCAGGCGATCTGGTGTGACAATGCCCGCGCTTTCTACCGGATGGAGCCGATGCAATGACAATGAAGCTTTTGGGGAAACTGATCAAAGTCGTCGAAAACGTCCTGATCGTGATGTTCGCGATCATGGCCGTGCTGGTCTTCGGCAACGTGGTGCTGCGTTACGGATTCAACTCCGGGATCGTCTTTTCGGAGGAAGTCTCGCGCTTCCTGTTCATGTGGCTGACCCTGATCGGCGCGCTGATCGTCCTGCGCGAACACGGTCACCTCGGTGTGACCAGCTTCGTCGAGAAACTCGGCGAGCGCGGGCAGCGCGTCTGCCGTTTCCTGTCCGACGGGCTGACCTTCACCTGCTGCGTACTGTTGGTGGATGGCACCTGGAAGCAGGTGATCATCGGCATGGACGACCTCGCGCCGGTGACGGGCATCCCGATGGGCTACATCCAGTCGTCCCTGCTTTTCTCGGGCGTTGGCATGGTCCTGGTGCTCGGCCACTCGCTGTGGCGCCAAGTGACCGGGCGCATGCCCCGCGAGGAGCTTTTCCCGCACGCCCAGTCACTGCCTGAAGAGCAGAAAGAACAGAAAGAATCGAACGATAGCGGAGACAACGCATGACCATCCTGACGTTTATCGGTGTCCTTCTGGTGGTCATCGCCCTGGGTACGCCGATCGCCTTTTCCCTGCTCATCTGCGGTGTCGCGTTGATGATCCAGATGGACAACTTCGACACCCAGATCATCGCCCAGAACCTGATGGAGGGCGCCAACAACTTCCCGCTGATGGCGGTGCCCTTCTTCATGCTCGCCGGCGAGCTGATGAACGCCGGCGGCATGTCGCAACGCATCGTCGGCATCGCCCAGGCGCTGGTCGGGCAGGTGCGTGGCGGCCTTGGCTACGTCGCCATCCTCGCGGCGACCATCGTCGCCAGCATCTCCGGTTCGGCGGTAGCTGACTCGGCGGCCGTCGCCGCGCTGCTGATCCCGATGATGCGTGAATCCGGCTACAACGTGCCGCGCTCGGCCGGCCTGATTGCGTCGGCCGGGATCATCGCCCCGATCATCCCGCCGTCGATTCCCTTCGTCGTCTTCGGCGTCACGACGCAGCTGTCGATCACCAAGCTGTTCCTCGCCGGCATCGTCCCCGGCCTGCTCTGGGCCACGACGCTCTCCGCAACCTGGTGGTTCGTCGCCAGGAAGGAGCCGACCGGTTCGCAGCACAAGTTCGATGCGAAGAATGCGCTCAAGGCGTTGCGTGAGGGCATCTGGGCGCTGATCCTGCCGGTAGTGATCATCGGCGGCATGAAGATCGGCGTGTTCACCGCCACAGAAGCGGCGGTCGTCGCGGTGTTCTACGCGCTGGTCGTCGGCCTGTTCATCTACGGCGAACTGCGCTTCCGGGAACTGCCGGCAATCCTGCTTTCGGCACTGAAGACCTCCAGCACGATCATGTTCCTCGTCGCCTGCGCGATGGTCTCGGCCTGGCTGATCACCATCGCCGACATTCCGACGCAGACGGTGGCCCTGCTGCAGCCGTTCATGGACAGCCCGACCCTGCTCCTCCTCGTCATCATGGTGCTGGTGCTGATCATCGGCACCTCGCTCGACCTGATGCCGTCGATCCTGATCCTTGGCCCGATCCTCGTGCCGGTGGTCAAGCAGGCCGGCATCGACCCGGTCTACTTCGGCGTGCTGTTCGTGATGAACGTCTCGCTCGGGCTGCTCACCCCGCCGGTCGGCACGGTGCTGAACGTGGTCGGCGGCGTCTCCAAGGCCGGGATGGCCAACGTGATCCGCGGCGTCTGGCCGTTCTTCTTCGCCGAGGCAGGCCTGCTGTTCCTGCTGGTGCTCTTCCCGCAACTGGTGCTGGTGCCGATGAAGTGGTTTCTGTGAGTGAAGCGTGGTTGCCTCGCGGCAGCCTTGGCCGGCGACTGTAAGCCTTCTCCAGTCGCCGGCCTGTTTTTTTGTGTCGCTTCGGCGGGGTATGATCCGACCTGGAAAAGATGCCCCGAGACTCTGGAAGATGGAACTGCGCCAACTGCATTATTTCGTCCGCGTCGTGGAACTCGGCAGCATGGGCCGCGCGGCGCAGCAGCTTGGCGTCGGCACCTCGGCATTGAGCCAACAGATCAGTCGGCTGGAGAGCGAACTGGCGACGCGCCTCCTGCAGCGCACTTCCACCGGCGTGGTGCCGACTGAAGCCGGGCTGGCCTTCTGGCCGCAAGCACAGCTGGCCATCCGCCATGCCGAGGCGGCGAAAACCGCGGCACGGCACGCGCGTCTGTCCGGGCTGGTCAGCGTGGGCTTGGCGCCGAGCACCGGGGCCGTGCTCGGCTTGCCCTTCCTGTTGGCCATGCGCGAGCGTTATCCGGACATCGGTGTGCGCCTCGTTGAAACCCTTTCCGGCAACCTGGCGTCGATGATCGGGATGCGCCAGCTCGACCTGGCGGTGCTCTTCCAGGCAGAACGCGCACAGCGCTGGAGCCTGATGCCGCTGTTGGAGGAACGGCTCTTCGTCATCGCACGGCGGGATGTTCTTTCCCTTCCCGAACAGGGGTCATTGAGTTTCGGGCAGATTGCCGCTCTGCCTCTGATCCTGCCCAGCGACCAGCACGGGTTGCGCGCGCTGATCGAGGCGGCGGTGGCGCGTGCCGGCGTCGTGCTGAATGTCGCTCTGGAAATCGACGGGCTGGCGATGCTCATGGACGCCGTACGCGCCGGCCTGGGCGCCACGATCCAGCCGGGCGCTGCCACGGCGCGGCTCGACGATCCGGGGCTGGCGGCGCTGGAATTAGCCAATGCGCAAGCACACCGGCCGAATCTGCTGGTCAGCCTGTCCGACGACGAACTGTCGCCTGCCGGTCTGGCGGCTCGCGTCGTACTCGCCGACGTTGCCCGAACGCTGGTGATCAGCGGGAAATGGCCGGGCGCGACGCTTTACAAAGCGTAAACACCTCTTCCCGAACCCCCTCTGGCGGCAGGGTCGGGAGCGCCCTAAAGTCATCGTCATTCGATGGAGCTTTTGACGATGCACGATGTTCTGGTGATCGGCGGCGGGAATGCTGCCCTGTGTGCCGCCCTGTCCGCGCGCGAGGCAGGTGCGTCCGTGTTGCTGCTGGAATCGTCCCCGCGCGAATGGCGCGGCGGCAACTCGCAGCACACGCGCAACCTGCGCTGCATGCACGACGCGCCGCAGGATGTGCTGGTCGACGCCTATCCGGAAGACGAATACTGGCGCGACCTGCTCGGCGTGACTGGCGGGCTGACCGACGAGACGCTGGCCCGACTGGTCATCCGCAGCACCGCCTCCTGCCGTGACTGGATGCGCCGCCACGGCGTGCATTTCCAGCCCTCGCTCTCCGGTGCGCTGCATACCGCGCGCACCAACGCATTTTTCATGGGCGGCGGCAAGGCGCTGGTCAATGCCTATTACCGGAGTGCGGCCCGCCTCGGCGTCGACATCCGCTATGACGCGCCGGTCGACGCGCTGGAGTTGCGCGATGGCGAATTCGTTGCCGCACGCATCGGCAGTGAGCGGATCGCCGCGCGTTCCTGCGTCGTTGCCGCCGGCGGCTTCGAATCCGACCGCGCGTGGTTGCGCGAGGCCTGGGGACAGAACGAACACGGCGAATGGCCGGCCGACAATTTCCTGATCCGCGGCACGCGCTTCAACCGCGGTGTATTGCTCAAGCACCTGATCAAGTCCGGCGCAGACGCCATTGGCGACCCGTCGCAATCGCATTGCGTGGCCATCGACGCACGCGCGCCGCTCTACGACGGCGGCATCTGTACCCGCGTCGACTGCGTATCGCTGGGCATCATGCTCAATAGCAATGCCGAGCGCTTCTATGACGAAGGCGAGGATTTCTGGCCCAAGCGCTACGCCATCTGGGGTCGGCTGGTCGCCCGCCAGCCGGGGCAGATCGGCTACGCGATCATCGACTCTAAAGCCATCGGCCGCTTCATGCCGCCGGTTTTCCCCGGCGTCCGGGCCGAAACGCTCGACGATCTGGCGCGGAAACTGGGACTGGACGAAGCGCGCTTCATGCGCACCGTAACCGACTACAACGCCGCCTGCCGTGTCGGCCGCTTCGATCATACGAGGCTCGACGACTGCCACACGGAAGGACTCACGCCGGCCAAGACGCACTGGGCGCTGCCGCTCGATACGCCACCCTACTACGGCTATGCCCTGCGTCCGGGCATCACCTTCACTTACCTCGGCCTGAAAGTTAACGAGCACGCCGCGGTGCATTTCGCCGGCAAGCCAAGCACCAATCTCTTCGTCGCTGGCGAAATGATGGCCGGTAACGTGCTCGGAAAAGGCTATCTGGCCGGCATTGGCATGTCCATCGGCACCACCTTCGGACGCATTGCCGGCACACAGGCCGCGCGCGCCGTCCGGGAAACAAACACAAGGGTACGTCATGCAAGCGAGTGAACAGCGGAGCGTGTCCGACAACGCGGAGGCCGAAGTCGCGCGCGTCATGCAGATCTGCAACGCCTGCCGCTACTGCGAAGGGTTCTGCGCCGTCTTCCCGGCCATGACCCGGCGCATCGAGTTCGCCAAGGCCGACGCGCATTACCTGGCCAACCTCTGCCATAACTGTGGCTCCTGTCTGCATGCCTGCCAGTACGCGCCGCCGCACGAGTTCGTGGTCAACGTGCCGCAGGCGATGGCCCGGCTGCGCGGGAAAACCTATACCGACTATGCCTGGCCCTCTTGCATGGGCGCGGTGTACCGCCATGCTGGCTGGTCCTTGGTGCTGGCGCTGCTGGCGAGCCTGGTGCTGTTCTTCTTCGTGCCTGCCGGCAACCTGTTCGAGCGTGTCGATGCACCGGGCAACTTCTTCGCCTTGTTTCCGCATGGCACGCTGGTGTGGCTGTTCGGCGTCGTGTTCGCATTGGCCGCGTTGGCGCTTGGCGTGGGGGTCGGCCGGTTCTGGCGCGATGTCGCGCCAGGCGCGCCGAATGCCGCGGCAGCGACCGAAACGACGCACGCCATCCTGACGCTCAAATATCTCGACGGCGGCCATGGCGAAGGCTGCAACAACGAGGACGATGCCTTCTCGCTGTGGCGGCGGGACTTCCACCATCTCACCTTCTACGGTTTCCTGCTCTGTTTCGCGGCCACATTGGCCGCCACGCTCTATCACTATGTTCTCGGCATCCACGCGCCGTATGCCCTGACCAGCCTGCCGGTCCTGCTTGGCACGATGGGCGGGATTGGCCTGGTGATCGGCCCGGCCGGCCTGCTGTGGTGCAACCTGCGCCGCCATCCGCTCCACGGTGACCCGGCACAGCGCCCACTCGATCGCGGGTTTATGGTTCTGTTGCTGCTGACCAGCGCCAGCGGCCTGGCCCTGCTGGCCTGGCGCGATACGGCGGCGATGGGCGTATTGCTGGTCGTGCATCTCGGCGCGGTGATGGCCTTCTTCCTGACGCTCCCGTACGGCAAGTTCGCCCACGGGATCTATCGATCGGCGGCACTTCTCAAATGGGCGATTGAAAAGCGACAACCGTGTCGGTTGAAACTGGGCGGCGATTAGGCGGTCCATTGTTCTCCAGACATTTCCGGGGAACACACTTCATGCGCTTCCTTCTCGCGCCCATCATTTCCTGTCTAGTCGCCTTCAGCGCGCAAGCCGCCGGCAATCCGCCCCAAACGCCCGTTCCGCCGCTGGTCACCGTACCCTCGCTGGACGTGGAGCGCTACATGGGTACCTGGTACGAGATTGCCAAGTACCCGAATCGTTTCCAGAAACAATGCGTGGCCGACACGCGCGCCGAGTATTCGCTGATGCCGGATGGCCGGGTGCAGGTCATCAACCGCTGCCGTCTGGAAAACGGCGAGTTCGAAGCGGCCAACGGGGTTGCCAGGCTCGTGGGCGGAGCAAACTCGCCGACGCTGGAAGTGCGCTTCGCCCCGGCCTGGCTGTCCTTCATTCCGGCGGTGTGGGGCGATTACTGGGTCGTCGACATCGATGACGCCTACCGGCTGGTCGCGATCAGCGAGCCGAAACGCGACTACCTGTGGGTGCTCTCGCGGACACCCACGGTCGACGCGGCGCGCTATGCGGCCCTGCTCGGCCGCCTGGGCGCGATGGGATTCGATCTCGACCGACTCGAAATCACTCCACAAGGCAACGGGCTCGCGCCCGTGCGCTGAACGGATAGGCAAGGAGATGCAATTGGCATGCAACCATTACAGAGCGTCACAAAACAAGGCAACAAGGCGCACAGACAGCGCGACAGCTAAAACGTACACTCCAAACCGTTGCTTCAGCGTCCCCCGCTGACAATGTTTGACCCTCCCTGACCCATCGCAACGATGGGACTTTCAATCCCGAGCCACACCGGCTCGGGATTTTTTTTGCTTCATTGTGCGTACCGAAGAGCGCGGAGCCGTGGTTGCATCCGCTAGAATGGGGTGGCTCATTCTCATCGGAACCGTATGGCTTTCCAGGAAACACTTCGGGAGAATCGCCGGGCGGCTCGCAACGTCGTCCTCCTCACCGCGCTGTTTTTGTCCAGCCTGTGGGGATTCTTCGCCTATTGGGCGATCTACCACCGTCAGGAAGCGGTTTCCACGTCCGAGGCGGGCTTGCTCCAGTTGAACCATGCCGTCGAGCAATATGTGCAACACATGGTCAACACGGCGGAGATTTTCCAGGCGACCGCCGAACGCTGGCTGGAAGAGAACGCAACCACCGATCCTTGTGACGATCCGGGATTTCACGCGCTGATCGGAGATTTTCGCCAGCGCACCGGCAGCCTGATCGACGTCCGCCTGATTACCTCGAACGGCGGCTTGTTCTATTTTCCCTGCCGGTCGAATCAGCCGCTCGACAACGTCGCCGACCGCGAGTACTTCCGAGCGGTAATCAACGCACCGCCCGGCCGCCGTCATATCGGCACCCCGGTCATCAGTCGCGTCTCGGGACAATGGCGCTTGCCGATCACGGTGCGCATGCGGAAGCCGCACTACGGCCTGGAGGTAATCAATGCCTCGATCAATCTGAGCGTGCTGGGTGCCGCCTTCGAGGCTGAACGGCCCAAACCGGATGGCTCGATCTCCTTCTGGCGCGATGACGGGACATTGCTGGCACGCGCCCCGCAAACCGAACATCTGGTCGGCAAACCCGTAGTGGCCAACTACGTCCCTTGGGAAACCATGCTGTCGGAGCGATCCGGAGTGATTCAGGTCAACAGATCGCCGGTGGACGACACCAATCGCTTCATCAGCTTCAAGCGCTTCGATCGTTATCCGCTTGTCGTGACGGTGACATCGACGGTCGAAAGTACGCTGGCCACATGGCGCTGGCAGGTGCTCATCGGTGCATTGGCCTTGCTGGTAGTCACTCTCTGGGGCGGGGCGTTCACGTTAAAACTCGTCAGGGCCTTGCGGAAAATCGAGGCAAATACGGAGGAACTGCAATTGCTGGCGACACAGGACGCGGCCACCGGGCTGTTCAATCGCCGCTACCTCATGGAGACCGGCCAGCATGAGCTCGCGCGCATGCGCCGCTACGGCAGTCCGCTGGCGCTGATGATGCTCGATGTCGATCATTTCAAACGGGTGAACGATACCTGGGGACACCCCGTCGGCGACCGGGTGTTGCAGGGGGTAGCGCAGGTGATGAAGGCGATGGTGCGCGACCAGGATACGGCGGGGCGGCTGGGCGGCGAGGAATTCGCCGTGGTCCTGCCGGAAACCGACCGGGCCGGCGTGCTGATCATCGCCGAGCGGATGCGCGCCGCGGTTGAAGCCGATCCGCTGGCCATGACCGACGATGGTGCGCTGATCCGGGTCACGGTAAGCATCGGCGTGACCGAGGTGCGTCCCGAAAACGATTCCTTCGAAGAGGCGCTGATGCGCGCCGATCAGGCGCTCTACAAGGCCAAGGACGGCGGAAGAAACCGGGTGATCGATGGCTAGCGACCGTCTTCCCCGCCAGGGTCTGATCCTGCTGGCGGCTCTTTCCTTGTTCTGGGGCGCCAACTGGCCGGTCATGAAGATGGTGCTCAGCGAGGTGCCGCCGCTCTATTTCCGTTCCTGCTGCCTGCTGCTCGGCGGCGTGGGAATGCTGGCCCTGGCGCGCCTGAGCGGCATACCGATCAAGGTGCCGTCCGGCCAGTGGGGGCGGGTGCTGTGGCTGGCGGCGTTCAACATTTCCGGCTGGAACGCGCTGGTGATCATCGGTGTGTCCCTGCTGCCTTCCGGTCGCGCTGCGTTGCTAGGCTACACGATGCCGCTGTGGTCGATGCTGCTGTCGGTGGTGCTGCTTGGCGACCGCTTGAGCGGGCGCACGGTGCTCGGCCTGCTGCTCGGCCTGGCCGGGATCGTGGTGCTGATGGGCGGCAGTGTCGAGGGCATGCTGCGTGCGCCGGTCGGCGTGGCCTGCATGATTCTCGGCGCGTGGAGCTGGGCGACCGGCGTCGTGCTGCTAAAGCGCCTGGCGGTGAGCATGCCGACGTCGGCGTTGACCGGGTGGATGATGCTCGCCGGCAGCCTGCCACTGTTGGGTGTGGCCATTCCCTTGGAAACCTCGCGACTCGTCGTGCCCAGCATCGGTCCGATCCTGGGCATGCTCTACAACATCATCGTCGCCTTCATGTTCTGCTACTGGGCGTGGAACCGCATCGTGCAGATGGTTCCCGTCGCCGTCTCGTCGGTATCCTCGCTGTCGACGCCGCTGATCGGCGTTCTCGGCGGCGTGATTTTCCTCGGCGAGCCGCTCGGCTGGCAGGAGATCGTCGCCTCGCTGCTGATCCTCGGTGCCGTGGGCTCGGTGTCGCTGCGACGCTGAGCCGGTAACAAAACCGTCACGCCGGCTGGCTACGATCATTTCGCCTGACGAGGGCGGGGCGGTGAAATCCGTCTCGAGTTGTCGCAATGTCGCAATGTCGACTTCCCCTGCCTATACTTTTCTTCATGCAACCGCCTTTCCTCGAGGAGCGCGCATGCTGTCTCGCTGGGTTACCGTTGCCTATCTCGCCTATCTGGCGCTGCCGATAGCGCTGCTGTTCACCGGCTCGTTCGGTGACCTGTGGCTGAACACGTTGCTGCCGACGGGCTTCACCTTCCGCTGGTATCAGGAGGTGGCCGCCGATCCGAGTTTCCGCCGGGCCTTCTCGGCCAGCCTCTCGGTGGCGCTGGCGACGTCGGCTGCCTGCCTGGCGATCGGCCTGCCGCTGGCCTATGCCGTCTATCGCACCCCGAATCCGAAAGTCCGCGCCGCCGCGCGCGTGCTGTACCAGTTGCCGGTCGCCTTGCCGCCGCTGGTCCTCGCCTTCGGCTTCATCCTGGTGTTTTCCTCGGACACGCTGCCCTGGCTCGGCAGCATCTGGTTGCTGATCGCCGGGCACATCGTCCTGTGCCTGCCGTATTTCCTGCAGACCGTCGTCGCCGACATGCAGCGGCTCGGCCTGCGCGCGCTGGAAGACGCCGCCGAGTCGCTCGGCAGTTCGGCACCGCAGCGTTTCCTGCACATCGTCGTGCCGGCGCTGCGCCACTCGATGCTGTCCGGCCTGATCGTCGTCACTGCTCTGTCGATCGGCGAATTCCAGTTCTCGAACCTGGTGTCGGGCTTCCTCAACCGCACCTACCCGGTGGTGCTGCTGCAGGCGTTCTATGGCGCCACGGGGTTCGCCTGCGCCGCGACGGTGATCCTGCTGTTGCTGGCGCTGGTCGCCTCGTTCAGTGCCGCGTATTCGGCGCGCGGCGCGGCGCGCACGTCGATGGCGGGGGGCTGAGCATGAGCGATATGCCATCGGTTCGCATCGCCAACACGTCATTCAGCTATCCGGGCGGGAAGGCGGGCATCTTCGATCTCTCGCTGGACATCGCGCCGGGCGAGCTGGTCGTCTGCATCGGCCCGAGCGGTTGCGGCAAGACGACACTGCTCAAGCTGATCGCCGGCTTCCTGCCCTGTGCCTCCGGGCATGTGCTGCTCGACGGCGAGGACGTCACCGGCGTCGCCGTGCGGGAGCGCCAGTGCGGCATCGTTTTCCAGTCCTACGCACTGTTTCCGCACATGCGCGTCTGGGAGAACGTCGCCTACCCGTTGCGGGTGCGCGATGTGCCGCTCGGCGAGCGGCGCCGCCGCGCCGAGGCGATGCTCGACATGGTGGGCCTTTCCGGCTACGGCGAGCGCCTGCCCGCGGCACTGTCCGGCGGGCAGCAGCAGCGCGTGGCCCTGGCGCGCGCGCTGGTGTTCGGCCCGCGCGTGCTGCTCCTCGACGAGCCGCTCTCGGCGCTCGACGCGGCGACGCGCCTGTCGATGCGCGACGAAATCCGGCGCATCCAGAAGCAGCAGAACATCGCCTCGCTGCTGATCACCCATGACCAGGACGAGGCGCTGTCGCTCGCCGACCGCATTGCCATCCTGCGCGAGGGGCGATTGATCCAGGTCGCGCCGCCGCAAGAGATGTACGACAAGCCGGCTGATGCCTTTGTCGCCGGCTTCATCGGCCGGGCCAATCTGCTCGACGGCAGGGTCGTCGGGGCCGACGCGGTGGACACGCCGATCGGGCGAATCGCTACGGCCGGGCACGCACTCGCAGACGGCGCCACCGTGCGGCTGCTGGTGCGTCCGGAAAAGATCGTGCCGGTACCCGGTGATCCAGCGGCCGGCCCGCCGGGCGAAAACAATTTTGCGGCCAAGGTAATCCATGACCGCTTTTTCGGCGCCAGTCGCGAGATCGAACTCGCGGTCGGAGAAGGCGTCCTGAAAATCGACACTGCCACGCGCGAGGACATTTCCCTTGTGCATATCCCGCGCGACGCGGTGCAGTTCCTCCCTGTGACCTGAAAGGAATGAAAGGAGTCAACGATGCAAGCCAGACGATGGATTCTCGCGGCCGCCCTGTGCGCTTCCGGCGTGGTGGCGCAGACGGTGCTCGACTCGCCGGAGTTGTATCCGGGAGAGAAGAAACTCTATGAGGCGGCGAAGAAGGAGGGCATGGCCGTCAGCTTCGATACCGGCCCGACCTGGGCCAACTGGGCGGCCCAGTTCGCCGCCTTCAAGAAACGCTACCCGGGTGTCGAACTCGTTTACAACGACCTTGGCTCGGGTGCCACCGTCGTGGCCCTGGAAAAGGCGCGCAACCGTCCGCAGGCCGACACCGCCTACTACTTCGCTGCCTCGGCGGTCGACGCGGTCAACAAAGGCGTCGTCGCGCCGTTCAAGCCGGTCAATTTTGGCAAGCTGCCGGAGGTTTTCCGCGATCCGGAAGGACGCTGGTTCACCATCCACTCGCTGACCGTGGCCTTCATCGTCAATACCAAGCTGGTGAAGGACGTGCCGCAGTCGTGGGCTGATCTGCTCAAGCCCGACTACAAGAACTCGATCGTCTATCTCGATCCGCGTTCGACGGGTGTCGGGCAGGTGCTGTCGTTCGCCGCCAATTTCGGTGCCGGCGGCGACATGAACAACGTCCAGCCCGGGCTCGACTACCTTGGCAAGCTGCATCAGTCCGGCAACGTGCTACGCGTGCTGGGGACGACGCCGTACGCCCAGTTCATCAAGGGCGAGATTCCGATCTGGATTTCCTACGAGAACGACGGGCTCAAGGCCAAGTACGTCGATGGCCTGGGTGACTCGGTTGCCGTCGTGATCCCCAAGGAAGCGTCAGCCGCCGCTCCCTACGGCATCAGCCTGGTGAAGAAGGGCCCCAACCCCAACGCAGGCAAGCTCTGGCTCAACTTCATCATGACCGACCTCGGGCAGGGCATTTTCGCCCAAGGCTTCGTACGTCCATCGGTGCCGGGCGTCAAACTGCCCGACTCCGTGGCCGACAAGCTTCCTGAAGCGCCGCAGGTGCGCCCGCTCGACGTGCGCGCGGCAGCGGCGAAGAAGTCCGAGATCGACAAGGGCTGGGCGGCGGCCACCGGCTCGAAGTAGCGTCCGCCCCATGCGCGTGCCCCTGCGTCTCCTGCTGACTGCCCCGGCGGCGTTGTTCCTGGCGGTGTTCTTCGTACTGCCGGTCGCCGGGGTCGGCGTCGATGCGCTGCGCGAGGGCACCGCCGCCTTCGTTCGGGTGTTCGCCCTGCCTGCCTTCTGGGCTTCGCTGGCGGGCAGCCTGTCGCTGACGCTGGTGGCGGCAAGCGTGTCGACCGTCGTCGGCTTTGCCGTCGCCTACCACCTGTCGCGCTTGCCCGAGAAACGGCGCACGCTGTATTCCTTGTTCATCGCCTTGCCGCTGACCTTCTCCGGGCTGATCGTCGCCTACGGTTTCATCCTCGGCTATGGCCGCGCCGGACTCGTGACGCAATTGCTCGGCTATATCGGCTTCGATCCGGGCGTGATCGGCAAGGCGTTGTTTACCGCCTGGGGGCTGGCTTTCGCCGCGTCGTACTACCTGATCCCGCGCGTGGTGATGGGCATCCTGCCGGTGCTGGTCAACTTCGACCGCGCGCAACTGCAGGTGGCTGAATCGCTCGGCGCCACGCCCGGCCAGGCGCTCCGGCAGGTATTGCTGCCGCAGGTGGCGGCGCCGCTCGCGGCGGCGTTCTGCCTCGTCGCGGCGGTAGTCTTTGGCGCCTACGGGACGGCGCTGGCGCTGGTCGGCACCCAGCTCAACATCCTGCCCCTGCAGCTCTACAGCCTGATTTCCGAATCAGGCACGGATTTCCCCGCGGCGGCGGCGCTGGCCCTGATGATCACCGCCGCGTGCGCCTCGATCATGACCGTTGGAGAATGGTTTGGAACCCGCCATGAACGCCACCTATAAACTCAACCGCGCCCTCGGCCGGCTATTCGACGAGCACGGCCGCTGTTTCGATCCACAGCAGCGAGTGTGGAATGCCGCCACCTCAGCCACTGTCGGCGAACCGGTCGACGGCCGAAAAGCCGCGACCTGGCTGCAGCGGGAAAGTAGTTTCGCGCTACGCGTTCCGGTCGGCGTGATCGGTCCGCGCGAGGCGACGGCCGGGCAGTTGCAGGCCGCCGAAGCGGTCGGTCGCGGTCTGGCGGAAATCGGACTGCCGATCATTTGCGGCGGGCGGCACGGCGTGATGGAAGCCGCCTGTCGCGGCGTCGCAGCCGGCCGCGGCGTCAGCATCGGCTTGTTGCCCGATGCCGATCCAGCGTTCGCCAATCCCTACGTCGGCATCGTCATTGCCACCGGCATCGGCGAGGCGCGCAACGCGCTGATCGCGCGCGCCGCGCTTTGCCTGGTGGTCATCGGCGACAGCTTTGGCACGCTGTCGGAAGTGGCGCTCGGCCGCCAGTTCGGCAAGCGCGTCATCGGTCTGGAAGGCGCAGCCCGTGTCGACGGCGTCGAGCACGTCGATTCGGTCGAGCGGGCGCTCGATGCGGTGGCGAGCTGCGTGCTGGCCGTTCAGGTGACGATGTAAAGCGCCGCCTGGTTGGTTTCCCGGTTGGCGACGGCAATGATGTCGCGCCCCGGCTCGTGCACCACGCAGGCGTTGCTCGGGCCGACACCTTCCTCGATCACTGTCGCCGTGAGTTTGAGCGGGGCCGTCTGTTCGGCGTGGACATAGAACAGCTGCTGCTTGCCGCGCCGGCAGCCGCCGACGAACACCGGCGTGCCGGCCAGCGTGGCGCCAACGACGACGTGGTAGAACTCGGTGACTTCCGGGTGCTCGTAGATCTTCTCGAATTTGCCGTCGATCATCTTGTACACGCGGAAGTACTGGCCGTGGAACGACTCGATGGTGGCGAATTCAAGTTCGCCGTCGCCGTCGATGTCGATCGCCGAGATGTCGCTGATCGGCCAGTCCATGAACTGGCGCACCGTCCAGTCGCCGTCGGGCGTCTGCGGCGGCGTGACTTCGAACGCGCCCTCCTCGCAGGTAACCAGGCCGCGGGTGACGCCGCCGATTTCCTGCCGGCTGTAGCCGTGGTTCTTGGTCAAGCCGTCCTTGAGCACGCGCAAACCGACCAGGCCGTCGGCGGTGTATTCGCCGACCCAGATGCAGCCGGGATTGGCCCAGTCGGCGGCGGTCTGCTTCTTCCGCGCCAACGTGCAGGCAATGAAGTAGTTGCGGCCGTTGACCGGCAGCAGGTCGAAGCGATGCACGTAGGGCAGCGGCAGGACGTCCTTGACGTCGTAGGTGCCAGACCCGCCCGGCCGGACATGCACGATCTTCGCCCCCTCCCAGTCGTACATGCGGAAGAACTTCTGCACGGCAAGGAACTCGCCATCGGAACCGGGAATCGGCACGATCGACATGGTGCCGCCCGGGCCGTCCCAGATCGCATGCGATTCGCTGTAGTCCGGCGCCTTCCAGGCCAGGCAGCGGCCGCCTTCGGCTTCGGAGGCCAGAAGGATGTGTGGCTGCCCGCCGAGGTTGAACGCATTGACGGCGTAGCAGCCGTTCAGGTTGGCCAGGACCTGCTTGTGAATGTTCATGGTTCGTTGATCCTTCGTGTCGATGAAAAATCCCGGGAATTGCATGCACTCCCCGGGATGATAATTCAGAAGCGCAGGGTCATGGCCGGGATGTAGGTCATCATGCCGAGGACAATCAAACCTACTGCGTAGAACGGCAACAGCTCCTTCACCGTCTGGCCGATACTGGCCTTGGCCAGCATGCTGCCGATGAACAGCGTCGTGCCGACCGGCGGCGAATACAGTCCGATCGCCAGATTGACCACCATCATCACGCCGAGCTGGATCAGGTCGATGTGGTAAGCGGTGGCGAGCGGCACGAACAGCGGGCCGAGCAGCAGGATCGCCGCCGGCAGGTCGATGAACATCCCGGCGAAGAGCATCAGCAGGTTCATCAGCGCGAGGATGCCGACCTGGCTGTCGAAGCTGCCCTGCGCCCATTCAATGAAGCGCTCGGGAATCTGCTCCAGCGTCATGATCCAGCCGGCACAGGACGAACCCATGATCAGAAGGAGAACAACGCCCGAGGCGGCGCCCGCAAAGACCACGGATTTGGTGATGCGCTCCCAGGTCATGTCGCGGTAGATGAACATCCCGGCGAACAGTGCGTAGAACACCGCGATCACCGAGACTTCCGTCGGCGTGGCGAAGCCGAAGCGCAGCCCGACCAGGACGAAGACGGGGAGCATCAGCGCCGGCAGGGCATAGATGGCGCGCTTGGCCATCTGCCCCCAGTCGACCGGGTTCTTCTCGTAGGGGAAGCCGCGCAGCCGCGCGCTGATATTGCACACCGCGAGGAATCCGGAAGCGAGCAGGACGCCGGGAATGATTCCCGCGTAGAACAGGCCGCCGATCGATGCGTTCGAGACCAGCGAATAGAGGATCAGCGGGATCGACGGCGGGATGAGGATGTCGATCGTCGACGCGGCGGCGATGGTGGCGCCGCAGAACGCGCCCGGGTAGCCGAGCTTCTTCTGCCAGGGCACGAGGATCGAACCAAGCGCGGTGGCATCGGCCACGGCGGAACCGGAGACGCCGCCGAACAGCGTCGAGCCGAGCACGCTGACCTGGGCGTGGCCGCCGCGGAAGCGCCCGACCAGATCGGTGGCAAAGTCGATCAGATGCTTGCCGAGCTTGCCCGACATCATCAGCTCGCCGGACATCACGAAGAACGGAATGGCGATCAGCGGGAAACTCTGCGACGGCGCCATCAGCTGCTGGATGACGGCGAACATCGGGATGCGGTCGCTGGAGAGGATGCCGAGCGTGGTGCCGACGACCAGCGCGTGCGCGACCGGATAGGAAATCGCCAGCAGGAAGGCGAAGACAATGACCATGATCAGACTCATACGACCCCCGGGCCGGCATCGGCAAGATTGACATGAACGTTTTCGCCACCAAGCGTGTGGCGGACGATCGCGCCGAGGCTGCACAGCCCGACGAGGAACAGACCGACGGTGAGGCTGCCGTAGCCAAGGCTGCCGGGAACCTGCAGGACGGTGCTCAGTTCGTCGTGGGCGATCAGCGCATTCTGGTAGGCATACCAGGCCAGGTAGAAATACGCGATGGCCGTGATCCCGTGCAGAAAAACCACCAGGAAGATCCGTCCGGTCGCGCCCAGCGCATTGAGCAGGATCTGGGTGGCGACGTGCGCCCCCTTGCGGGCCGCGTCGACGATGCCGGCCATGACGAAGATCGGGAAGGTGAGCGAGCAGAGCTCGTTACCGGAGTCGAACGTGCCGATACCGGTGTAGCGCTGCAGGACGATGATGGTCAGGACGGCCAGCATGAACAACCCGGTCGTGATCAGCACCAGCCGGCAGAACGACCCGACACCCCGGTCGATCAGCTGCGCGGTGGAAACAAGCAATTGATTCATGGGAACTCCTCAAGATCAGGCGGGAAGCCGCCAGGCCGGGACCGGAGGGGACAGTCCCGGCCTGGACGGCCGGGGCGACGGAACGGTGGGGCGACAGCGACAGACCCGCCAGTCCGCTGCAAGTCGCTCAGGTCGCTCAGTTCGCCGCGGCGCGCAGCTTCTTCACGAAATCGCCGAAGGGCTTCTGTTCCCAGGCGTCCCAGACCTTCTGGGTGGCGGCCTTGAACGGTGTCTGGTCGGCGACGTTGATCTGCAGCGACGGCATGGCCTTGTATTCGGCCATCAGCTTCACGTCGGCCTCAGCCATCAGGTTGCGCTGGTAGGCCGTGGCCTCCTTGGCGGCTTCCTTGATCAGCTTCTGGTCGTCGGCGGAGAGCTTGCCCCAGGTGATCTTGCTCATCAGGAACGGCGTCGATTCGTACTTGTGGTTGGTGATCGAGATGTACTTCTGTACTTCGTGCAGCTTGCCGGCGTGGATGTTGGCCAGCGGGTTTTCCTGGCCATCAACGACGCCGGTCTGGATCGCGATATACAGCTCGCTGAAGTTGATCTGCTGCGTGCTGGCACCCATCGCCTGGAAGGCATCGACGGTGGACGGATCGGGCGGCGTGCGGATCTTGATGCCCTTGAGGTCGTCCGGCGTGGTGATCGGCCGCTTGTTGTTGGTGATCTGGCGGATGCCATTGTCCATCCAGGACAGCAGGATCAGGTTTTTCGGTTCGAGTTTCTTCGCCAGTTCGTCGCCGATCGGGCCGTCGAGCAGTTCCCACGCCTTCTGCTGGCTCGAGAAGATGTAGGGCAGGCCGAGCGCGGAGAGTTCCGGCAACACCGACGAGACCGGTCCCTGCGAGTTCATGCTCATGTCCAGCGTGCCGGTGCGCAGGGCCGACAGCATCGTCAGGTCGTCGCCGAGCTGGGCCGCGCCGGCAACCTGGATGGTCACGCGCCCGCCGCTCTTCTGGCTGACGAGCTCGGCGAACTTCACGGCGGCCATCGCCCGCGGGTTGCTCGGCGCGACGGCATGGGCCAGGGTCAGCTTGAGCGGGGCCTGGGCGAGTACGGATTGCGCGGCACAGAGCGTGCCGGCGGCGAGGGTAATGGCCAACCAGTTGAATCGAGTCTTCATGTTTGCTCCTCCTGTTGTGAGTGGTGCTACGGGTAAAACAGAAAACTGACTGCAGTATCGGAAACCGAACGGGTAATGCGTGAGACGGATCAATCGGCGATCGGCGCGCTGGCGCGAGAACCCTGGCGCAGCGGTTTTTCGCCGACGACCAGATCCTTGAACGCTTTCTTGAACGCCGCGAGATGCGGGGTAGCGCAGTGCGCCTGGAAGGCGGCGACATCATCGTAGGCTTCGTAGAACAGCACGCCGTTGGGCGTCGTTGTCAGCTCGACGACGTCGAACTGCCAGCAACCGGGTTCGCTCTCGACGCACTCCACCGAAAAGCGCCGGGCCAGGGCGATGAATTCCGCAAAGCGCTCCGGCCGGACCTCGAATTCCGCGATGACGACGTGGCTTGCCTTGTTTTGCATACAGGTCTCCCCGCCGGCCCCTGCGGGCCGGCATCAAAGGACTGGGAACAAGCGGGCCGGATCAGGCCTGGCTGGGAAAGTCGCGTTCCATCTGCTTGCGCAGCGCGACGACATCAAGGTCATTGACCAGTTCGACGTCGGCAAAGGTGACCGGCGTGTCCTTGGCCACCGGGCGGATCAGCTTGACGTTGTGCGCCAGGCCGATCGGCAGGCCACCGACGGCGAGGCTCTTCTTCGCCGGAATGGCGTTGGCCCAGACTGCATAACCGCCCTCACCGTCGAGCATCTCGCCGGGTTTGAGGTCGCGCTTGGCGGTGGCCACCGCGTCGCCGCGGAATTCCTTCGAGCAGCCGGTCGGCTCGTTGCGCAGCACCGCGGAGAGCACGCTGATGCTGGTTTCCAGACCGATCATGTGGAACGGGCGCCACATCGAGCCGTACCAGCCGGACGGATCGACCAGCAGGCCGTACTGCTTGAAGCAGGCCTTGGCGTACTCGTTCGGTGCCTTGAAGGTGACGAAGACGCCGTAGCGGATGTTGTTGACCACCTCGCGTCCATCCGGCTCCTGGCTGGCGGCGATGTCAACCAGGCCGGCGCGCGGCAGACGCCCGCCGTCGGCCGCCGGGCGGAAGACCTTGGCCAGGTCGTGCAGGCCGGTCGGCGGGAAGGCGAGGCCGTCGTCCGGACAGTCGAGACCGGTGCCGTTGGCCACGGCGATTGAGGTAGGCTGAAAAAAGTGGAGTCCAACGTTTCGTAAAATGTGAGGAACGGAGGACAAGGATGGAACGACTACCGAAAGGGATCTACACGCTGGAATTTCGGGCGGAAGCGGTGAAGCTGGTGGAAGCGGAAGGGCTGTCGGTGGATGCGGCAGCGAAGCGCTTGTCGGTGCCAAAGAGCAGTCTTGGCAATTGGGTGCGGGCGTCGCGTACAGGCAACCTGGCGAAGGTTGGGCAAGGCCAGAGGGTGCCGACGGAAACGGAAATTGAACTGGCGCGACTGCGCAAGGAATTGGCGGAAGTGAAACTGGAGCGTGATCT
>NZ_JCANUT010000010.1:0-80310 GCF_059569095.1 Propionivibrio pelophilus DSM 12018
TAAGCTAACCAGTACTAATTGCCCGTGCGGCTTGATCCTATAACCTTAAGCGCAACTCAGACGCTGCAATTACAACGAACCAAACCTTCTTCCCATTTTGCGCATGACCCCGGTCATGCGGACAAGTTATGCTTGGCGGCAATAGCACTTTGGACCCACCCCTTCCCATCCCGAACAGGACCGTGAAACGAAGTCGCGCCGATGATAGTGCACAGCTCGTGTGCGAAAGTAGGTCACCGCCAGGCTCCCCAACAAAAAAGCCCTCCAGCTATCCAGCTCGAGGGCTTTTTTACTTCCTAAGAAAAAAATGCCGCAGAACACGGATAGCCGATGACGGATAATTCCGCGCTTTCGGTTCTGGGAAGCAAGCGATGACGAACGTAATCTCCTACGGTAACGGGATCCATGCAATCGATTCGGGGTATGTGCGACCCCGCATGGCGGCGGTTCATCTGCTTGTCGAGAACGGCCGGGTTGCGTTGATCGATACTGGCACCAACGCGTCACTAGATGTGGTCTCTGCAGCGCTGAGCGAACTCGCACTGACCAAAGAGTCGGTTGATTATATTTGCCTGACCCATGTTCACCTTGATCACGCCGGGGGAGCCGGCGCGATGATGCGGGCGTTTCCCAGAGCGCAACTGGTGGTGCATCCCCGCGGAGCGAGGCACATGATCGACCCTTCGCGCGTGGTGGAAAGCGCGACCGCCGTTTACGGGGCGGCGGAGATGGATCGGCTGTACGGTGAAATCCTACCCGTCGATAAGGCGTGGGTTGTCGAGGCGCCGGACGGGACGGCCCTTGAATTCGGCGGGCGTCGCCTGCGCGCACTGGATACGCCTGGTCACGCACGGCATCATCTCTGTTTTCTTGACGAAACGACAGGACACTTCTTTACCGGCGACACGTTCGGCCTCTCTTATCCCGAATTTGATGTGAAGGGGCGGCAGTTTGTCTTTCCGGCAACCACGCCGGTGCAGTTCGAACCCGAAGCGATGCATGCATCCATCGACCGCTTGATGGCGCTTGCCCCGGGGGCTGTCTACCTGACGCACTTCGGCCGGGTCGGTGATCCGGCGGGGGCTGCGGGCGATTTGCATCGGCTGATCGATGCCTACGTGGGAATCGCCATTCGGCACCGGGAGGCCGGAGGCGAGCGTCACACGCGCATCCGCGATGATCTTGCCCGGTTGATGCTCGACGAAGTCGATGCGATGGGTGGCACGCTTGCCTCTGCCCAGGTTCTCGAACTGCTGGGGGGCGACATCGAAATCAACGCTCAGGGCCTCAGTGTCTGGCTCGATAGCGCTTCGCGTCGTGCGGGTTGAGCGCTTACTCGTGGCCGGCGATCCGGCGTAATGCGACGCTGGCGGCGATCAGCCCGAATGTCGCTGTCACGCAAACCGACGAGCCGTAGCCAGCACAGTTGAGTCCGGCGGGGGATGATGGCAGATCACACGCAGCCCCAGCTTCCGGGTAGCGGAGCGGCTCGCTGGAGAAGGCCGCGGGGACGCCGAATTTACGTTTCTGGTCGCGGGGGAAGCCGTATTCCTTGCGCAGACGCGAGCGGACCTTGGCCAGAAGCGGATCCTGCACGGTGCGCGACAAGTCGGCGATTTCGATGCGCGATGGATCGAGTTGGCCGCCGGCGCCGCCGGCGGTGACGATGGGGATTCTTTTTTCAACGCACCAGGCAATCATCGTGGCCTTGGTGCGGACCTGGTCGATGGCATCGACGATGTAGTCGAAGCCGCCATCGAGCATCGTACCCAGATTCTCGGGGGTGACGAAATCCTCGATCGTTTCGATCTGACACGCCGGATTGATTTCGCGGATGCGTTCGGCCATGGCGTCCGTCTTGGCTTTTCCGAATTTGCCGTCGAGAGCGTGGATCTGCCGGTTGACGTTCGATTCAGCGATCATGTCCAGATCGATCAGCGTGATGTGGCCTACCGCTGAACGGGCCAGCGCTTCTGCCGCCCAGGAACCGACGCCGCCAATGCCGACGATGCAGACGTTGGCGCGCTGGATGCGCTGGAAGCCGTCGTCTCCGTAGAGGCGGCGCACGCCGCCGAAGCGACGTTCAAGATCAGCAGATTCGGTGAGTGTAGTGATCGTCATGCGTTGACCGAACGATGAATGACCTGGTTGAACGGCTCGATCCAGTCCTTGGCGAACTGGTTGTCGCAGGCGTTGACTTCGGCGATGGCCCGCAGTACCGAGCGGTTCTTGCCGCGGTGGGCGTGCTTCAGCATGACCGACTCGAATGCGTCGACGATGGCCAGGATCTTGGCGCCGTCGCAAATTCGCGCGCCGACGAGCCCTTCGGGGTAACCGCGACCGTCGGGCGTCTCATGGTGTTGTGCCACCATTTTCGCAGCGTCCTCCCAACCAGCCATCCGGCCGAGCAGTCCGGCGGCGTGTCCCGGATGGTTGTGCATCACTTCCTTTTCATCCGGCGTCATGTTGCCGACCTTCAGCCAGGTCGATTCCGGCAGGAACATCATTCCGATGTCGTGCATGTACACCGCGGCCTCAAGCTGCACGGGATCAACTGGCTTGCCTCTGATCTGGTTGGTTTCACTGGCCAGCCGCAGGAGTCGCAGGGTGCGGCCTTTGAACAGCGGTGAACGGTTCTCCAGCTGGTCGGCGAGCGAGCGGAAGAAGCGCAAATCGTCGCTCGTCTGCGCCGGGGACTTGCTGATCGCACTCGGCGAGCGGCCGCGGCCGAATTGCACCGATTCGGTCGTCGGCCGGAAGCCGGTGACGGTCGTGATGACCTCCACCGCTTCGCGTTCGATATCCGCAGCCGCGGCATCGGCGAGCCGCTGCAGGCCGTTGACCAGCGCGAGGAGCCGCAGGTTGTCGAGCGAGCGGCGGGAGCGCAGGCCTTCCGCGGCAAGTTCGAGCCGGTCGATGGCCAGGAGAATCGCTTCGGCAAGTATGTCGCTGAAGGCCAGCTCCCCATTGCGCAGGCGGGCCAGCAGCGTTTCGATCGGGTGCGCGATGGTGACTGCCAACTCGACCTTGCACAGCGTCGCATCGCCCTTGATGTTGTGCAGCGAGCGGAAGAGGCTGCCGATGATCTCGCGATCGTCGGGTGCGCTCCGCAGGCGCGAGATGTCGCGCTCGATGCCCGGGGCGAGGTCGTTCAGGGACTCGATGAATTCCTCCAGCGCGGTGAAATCGGTGACCGCCGGCGCGATGATCGATCGGATGTCCATGTCGCCTCCCACGAAATAATTGTCCGCCAAGTTTAGCCGAAAGCGTTCCCGACGCCGATGGCGAAGGTGAAATTGAACTGGCCCGTACCGCGCCCGTGGTCTAAACTTCCGCACTCTTTCCAAGGAGAACACATCATGTCCAAAACGACGACAGAATCCGGGCTGCAGATCGAGGAGCTCCGCGTGGGCAACGGCGACGAGGCGATGCCGGGCCAGTTCGTGAGCGTGCATTACACCGGCTGGCTGACCGACGGCAGCAAGTTCGATTCGAGCAAGGATCGTGACGAGCCGTTCGAGTTCTCGCTTGGGCAGCGCATGGTCATCGCCGGCTGGGACGAAGGCGTGCAAGGCATGCGCGTCGGCGGCGTCCGCAAGCTGACGATTCCGCCGCAGCTCGGCTATGGTGCGCGCGGCGCCGGCGGCGTCATTCCGCCGAATGCGACGCTGGTTTTCGAAGTCGAACTGCTCGATATCCTCTAATGGCCGAAACACCGCGCAAGACGCTTCGCCTGCCAGTTCGGGCGGAAGGCGAGGAACGGCCGCCCAATCCGAAGCGCAAGCCGCTGCGTGGCACGGGCGCTGGCGCTCGTCGTCCGCCTCAAGTCGCAGAGGAGACGAGCGCCGAGCCGGCCAAGAAGGTCGACTGGCGCAACAAGTCGAAAAGTAAGCGCGAGGAGACACCGGTCGGGCGAGCCGCGAAGCCGGAGCGGAAGGCCCCCGAGGCGGTCCAGGTAAAACCTTCGGGGCATCGCAATCCGGAAAAGCAGGCTCCCTCCACGCAGGTTTCGACTGCGCTTGCTGGCGTCCGCGTCTCCAAGCTGATGGCCGAGCGTGGCATGTGCTCGCGGCGCGAGGCGGACAATTTCATCGAGCGCGGCTGGGTCTATGTCGACGGCGAGCGCGTCAGCGAACTTGGCACCCGCGTCGATCCGGGCGCGAAGATCTCGCTCGACAAGGAAGCTCGCGCGGCGCAGCAGCGCCAGATGACGGTGCTCCTGCACAAGCCGGTCGGTTACGTTTCCGGCCAGCCGGAACCGGGGTGCGAACCGGCGGTGGTGCTGATCAAGCCAGAAAACCAGCAGCGCAGCCCCGATACGGCGCTCTTTCATGCGTCGCACCTCAAGGGTTTGGCGCCGGCCGGGCGGCTGGACATCGACTCGACCGGCCTGCTGGTCCTGACCCAGGACGGACGCGTGGCTCGGCAACTGATCGGCGAGAACTCGAAGGTCGAGAAGGAGTACCTGGTCCGCGTCGAGGGGCAACTCGTCGACAACGGACTGGCGCTGCTCAACCACGGGTTGGCGCTCGACGGCAAGCCGTTGAAGCCGGCCAAGGTCGAATGGCTGAACGACGACCAGTTGCGTTTTATCCTCAACGAGGGGCGGAAGCGGCAGATCCGCCGCATGTGCGAACTGGTCGGCTTGCGCGTGGTCGGGCTCAAACGGGTGCGCATCGGCCGCGTCCGGCTCGGCGACCTGCCGCTCGGCAAATGGCGGTACCTGCGGGAGCATGAGGCGTTCTGATGAACGATTGCCGGCGGCATGGCGAGCCGGTATCGTTATGACGGACGTGTTCGTCCGGCCAGATATCGCTGATCGATGACCCCTCTCTCGCGCAATACGGCCCAGCAGCGGGCCGACCAGATTCAGCACTTTCGCCGCGAACTCGACCAACTTGCCGCCGAAGGCGTGTTGCAACTGGGCGTGGAGCAGCGCCAGCGTCTCGATGCGCACCACGAGACGCTCCTGGCGGAACTCGCCCGCGAATTCGATATCGACGGCGATGTGCGTTCGCGGCAGCTGTCATGGGGGATGCGGATCGCCTCGCTGCTCGGCGCCCTCGCCCTGGCCGCCAGCGTGTTCTTCCTGTTCCGCCAGTTCTGGGGGCTGTTTCCCGAATCGACCCAGGTCGGCGTCCTGGTGGGCGCCTCGTTGGCGACCTTCGCCGCCACCCTGATCACCCGCCAGCGTGACACGACGGGCTATTTCACCAAGCTGTGCGCGATGGTGGCCTTCGCCTGCTTCGTGCTCAACGTGGCGATGATCGGGCAGATCTTCAACATCACGCCGTCGGACAAGGCCTCGCTGCCCTGGGCGGTGTATGGCCTGTTGCTCGCCTATCTGTGCGACCTGCGCCTCCTGCTGGCGGTCGGCCTCGTCTGCCTGCTCGCTTTCATTGCGGCGCGTGTCGGTACCTGGAGCGGCGTGTACTGGATCCATTTCGGCGAGCGCCCGGAAAATTTCCTTCCTGCTTCGCTGGCCCTGTTCGTCTTGCCTGTGCTTTTTAGGCATGAGCGCCACGACCAGTTTCCGGCGATTTATCGCTTGGTCGGACTGCTGGCTTTCTTCCTGCCGGTGTTGATCCTGTCGCATTGGGGGCAGGGTAGCTATCTCTCCTGGTCGGCGGCGACGATCGAGCACGTCTACCAGATCGCCGGCTTCGTCTTCGGTGCCTTGGTGATCTGGCTTGGCCTGCGTCGGCAATGGACGGAAACGGCCAATACCGGCGTCGTGTTCTTCGTGATCTTCCTCTACACCAAGTTCTACGACTGGTGGTGGGAGCTGATACCGAAGTACCTGTTCTTCCTCGTACTCGGCCTGACCGCCGTGCTGGTCCTGCTGGTGATGAAGCGCGTGCGGCGGCCGGCGGCGTTCGCGGAGGGTGAGGCGCCATGAAACGAAAGATTTTTTTGTCGATCGGTGCGCTGCTGGTGGTCGTCTTCACCAACGCCGTGGCCCTTGGCGGGGCTTGGTGGAATCGCTCGGGTGAGGCGGAGAGCCGGCTCGAACTCTCGCAGCGCGAACTGCGCGTGCCGTATCGCGGCGCTGATCGCGAGAGCAGCGGTCTGGCGCTGTCGCTGGTCTGGCGGGTCGGCGTTGCCCTCGATGCCGATGATTCGTACCTGGATCGGCAGGATGGCCGCTCGCCCCGGTGGCTGGATCGGGCGAAGCTGGAGAGCCTCGGTTTCGCTTTTCCGGATGATTCCGCTTCGGCTGGCCGCAAGGTGCCGGAACTGGCGCGCGATGTCCTGCTGGTGCTGGAACTCGATGGCGAGGCATTCCGTCGGTCGCTCGAACGGGCACAGCAGCGGCGTGCGGCGGAAGAACTGAAACTGGCCGTGCTGCCCGAGGGCAAGGAAAAAGAGAATCGCCGGAAAAACCTCGACAACGAACTGGCCCGCGAGGAGAACGAAAGCAGCCGGCTGTTCGTGATCGATGCCGGGCTCGATTCTGCGACGCTGCGCACGAAGTATTCCGACCGCGCCCGCTACGCGATTGTGCAGGGGCAGATTCGACCGGCGTGGCGGGGGCGCGAGGGCGATCCCGTGCGCGGCTACGTCAGCAATCTTTCCATCGGCGCGATCAACGTGCCGCATGTGTTGCGGCCGCTGCTGCCGGATGGCGGGGAGAAAAAGACGTTTTCGGCGACCGTCGCCTTTGGCCGGCGCCTCGAACCGTGGATCGAGCAGGTGACAGTGTCTGGTCGCTGAGCAGCGGTGCGGGTTCCGATTCAGCGGCGTTTCAGGAAAAGTTCGGGATCGACCATCGTCCCGTTGAGCACCACACTCCAGTGCAGGTGCGGGCCGCTGGCGCGGCCGGTGGCGCCGATCCGGCCGAGCGTCTGGCCTTTCCGGAGGATCTCGCCGGGCTTCACGTCGATGCGGTCGAGGTGGCAATACATGCTGAGCAGCCCGTTGCCGTGGTCGAGAAAAACCGTCTTGCCGTTGAAGAAGTAATCGTCGATGGCCAGGACAGTCCCCGTGGCGGGCGCTCGGACCGGCGTGCCGCGGCGCGCGGCAATGTCCAGTCCGCTGTGCGGCGCGCGCGGCTCGCCGTTGAAGATCCGGCGCAGGCCGAAACGGCTGGCCAGCCGCCCGGTGACCGGCTTGACGAAGTCCGTCCCGGTTTCGGCGGACGGTCGCCAGTGTTTTTTCAATGCCTGAATGCGCTCGATTTCGGCCAGCGCGCGGGCCTCGTCTTCGGGTGACAAGGTGACCTTGCTGGAATCCTTGAGCGTGATGCGTTGCTCGGCGTAGTGCTTCTCACCGACGGCGAAACGCACCGCACGCTCTCCACCGTTGGCGCGAACCCGCAGCGCTTGCGTGCCGGCCCGTGTTTCAAGCGGCACACCAACGACGGCGATCCAGTGACCGTCCTCGGCGGCGACCCACACGTGCCGGTCGCCCAGCCACGCCTCGGGCGGCTCGGGGCTGTCGAGTAGGGTGCCGAGCGGGACCAGGGCAATGCCGCCGGCCACATTCGATGCAACCGGCAACGCGATGGCGGGGCGGAGCAAGAGCAACATCAGGGCCGCGGCCAGCGCAGCGAGGTGGCTTCGCGTCACAGGGCGGCGCCCTTGAATGTGTCGCACTGACGCAGGTCGCCGGAGTCCAGCCCGCGGCGGAACCAGCGCATGCGCTGCTCGGAGGTGCCGTGGGTGAATGATTCCGGCACGATGCTCCCTTGCGACTGTTGTTGCAGCCGGTCATCGCCGATGGCTGCCGCTGCGGTCAGCGCCTGCTCGATTTCACCCGGTTCAATGATGTTCTTCGCCGCATCGGCACGGTACCCCCAGACACCCGCGAAGCAGTCTGCCTGCAGTTCCAGGCGCACTGACAGGGCGTTGGCTCGGGAGCGGCTGATGCCTTGCTGCGCTTCGCGCACCTTGTCCGAGATGCCGAGAAGATTCTGCACATGGTGGCCGACCTCGTGGGCGATCACGTAGGCCTGGGCGAATTCGCCTGGTGCGTGGAAGCGTTCCCGGAGATCGCTGTAGAACGACAGGTCGATGTACACCTTCTGGTCGGCGGGGCAGTAGAACGGGCCCATTGCGGCCTGGCCAGTGCCGCAGGCGGAAGGCGTCGAACCGGAGAACAACACCAGTTTCGGCTCGCGATAGCGGGCGTCGTTCTCGCGGAAAATCTGCTCCCACGTTTCTTCAGTACTGCCCAGCACCTTGGCCACGAAGCGCCCCATTTCATCGCCGACCGGCAGCGTGCGCGTGCTGACTTGCATCGGTGGCGCGTCGACGTTCGACAGCAGGCCGAGGACGACCATCGGGTCGATACCGAGAAAGTAGCTGGCGACCAGTGCCACGACGATCGAACCGATGCCCAGGCCGCCACGCCGCACGCCAAAACCACCACTGCCGCGGCGGTCCTCGACGTTGCTGCTTTCCTGCTGGTCATCCAGGCGCATCGGATACCTCGTCTCGTGTGGCGCGGAAGTCAGTCATTCGTTGGCTCGGACGGCTTCTCGGTGCGGGCCTTTTTCTGCTCCAGGCGCTCGTTCTTGCTGCCGTCGAAGAAAACGTACCGTCCATACAGTTCGCAGCCTTTCATGCCGGGATCGCAGGGCAGGTTCTTGACCTTGCTGCATTTTCCGTCAAGTTCGTGCGGGCAACTCCAGCCACCACCGGTCATCGTCTTCTGCCTTGAGTCAGGAAAACCTCGATTCTCCGCGCTTCGGCGTCACTGTTCAAGAGGCGGTATTGTGGCGGCTCGGCGATTGAATTATCCCCGGCCCTCGCGGTCCATCCGACGGCACGCCGTTGGCGTGCGCTGCAAAAAAATGGAAGAAAACAAGGAACATAGCGACCATGAAAGAACCTCAAACGATCCTCAAAGCCTGGATGGACGCCGTCAATGCCGGTGATCTGGAAGGGTTGCTGGCGCTCTACGATGACAGCGCCGTGCTCATTCCGACCTTCTCCAACCGCTTGCTGATCAAGCCCGAGGCCATTTGCGACTATTTCACCAAGCTGTGCAGCCGCGAGGAATTGAGCATCGCCCTGCACGAGAAGACGCTGCACATCCAGGATGTCGGCGGTAACGTCCATGCCATGAACGGCATTTATTGCTGGCGCTTCGCCGTCGATGGCGAACTGCTGAGCTTCGAGGCACGCTTCAGCTACATGCTCGATCTCGCGCGCGAGAAACCGATCCTGCATCATCACTCCTCGCAGATCCCGCGTATGCTCTGAGCTTTTCACGCGTTCGGGAGAACACGATGCAAATGTCCGGCATCTCCTTCGGGACGACCGACTGGTCCGCCATTCCGCCGACGGAACATCCCGGCGAATCCGGCAAGGCCTTCTGGCGGACTTGCCAGTTCGGCACGATCCGTGTGCGCATGGTCGACTACACGCCGGGCTATCTGGCCGATCACTGGTGTTCGAAGGGGCACATCCTGTTGTGTCTGGAAGGGGAGCTGCATACCGAACTGGACGACGGACGCACCTTCGTCCTCCGTCCGGGGATGAGTTACCAGGTCGCCGACAACGCCGAAGCGCACCGCTCATCGACGCCGTGCGGGGCGAAGCTGTTCATCGTCGATTGAGGGATTTCGCCCGGATTTCCAAGGCGGATCTCAGACCGTGTCGAGCAATTCGAGAACGCGTTCCGGCGGCCGGCCGATGATCGCCTTGTCGCCGCGGACGACGATCGGGCGTTCGATCAGGATCGGGTGGGCGGTGAGCGCGTCGAGCCACTGCTCGTCGTCGAGCGCCTTGCCCGCGTAGTGTTCCTTGAAGACGTCCTCGCCGCGGCGGACGAGTTCTGCCGGCTTCATATCGAGCTTCTGCAGCAGCGCGCGCAGTTCCTCCCTGCTCGGCGGGGTCTTCAGGTACTCGACGATCGTCGCTTCGATGCCCTGGCCGGCGACGAGCTCCCAGGCCGAGCGACTCTTCGAGCAGCGCGCATTGTGGTAGATGACGACCGGAGTGCTTTGACTGTTCATTGAATTTCCTCGTGGTGTTGTGTCACCGCCAGACGCTCAGCGGCGGATCGGTGACGACGGCGTGCAGGATGTCGCTGCGCGACACGAAGCCGAGCAGTGCCCCGCCGTCATTGACGATGGGAACGCCGTCCACGCCGCGTTCGAGCATGACGCGGGCGATCCGGCGAATGTCGGTCAGCGGCGTGGCGGCGACGACCGGCGTGCTCATCACGTCGCCAACGCGTCGGCGCAGGACATCGCGCACTTCGCCGTTGTCGACATTGAGGACCATCAGCAGGTTCCGTTCGCTGACGATGCCGACCAGGCGTTGCCCGGCGTCCAGTACCGGCGCCTGATGAATCTGATGGTCGACCAGCGTCTTCCAGGCGCGGGCCACGTCGTCGTCGACACCGACCGTGACGACCTCGGGCTGCATGATCTGGTTGGCGTGATACAGCGGACCGCGTTCGAGGCTCTCCGGCAGCATCGCCTGATAGGCGTCCACTACCTGTTGCGAGTGGCCGGCGGTGGCTCCCTGGAGGGGGGGCTGCCCTTCAACGCCGGCTTCAAGCTGGTCGCCGACCCGACGGGCGGAAAAAACAGGCGCGCGCCGGGTGATTGCCGCCACGCGGGGCAATGTTTCGAGCGTGCCCTGGAACACCGGGCCGCTGATGCCGTAGATGGAAAACATCGTATTCCCTTGGTTGCGACGGGAGTCTGACCGAAATTCCTCGTTCAGGGTTCCAGCAAGGCCTCTGCCTCCATCGAACGCACGCCGTTGCCGAGGATCGCCGTCAGCGTGACGTGCTCGCCATCGCGCGTTGCCGCGAGGGTGATCGTCTCGCCGAGCAGGGCGGGGGCGAGACCGCGGTAGTTGAACTCGCGCAGCGGGCGCCCGCCGATCTCTTCGGCGAAGCCGGCGAGCAGCGTTGCGTTCAGCGGCCCGTGGATGACCAGGTTGGCGTAGCCCTCGACGTTGCGGCAGTAGTCGAGGTCGTAATGGATGCGATGGCCGTTGAAGGTCAGCGCCGAATAGCGGAACAACGTAGTCGATGTCGGGGTGAAGGTCTTGCTGAACGGCGCGGACACGGTTTCGGTGTTTGCCGTCGGTGGCGTCGGCCGGGTCGCCGCTTTGTAAACGATGTCGTGTTCCTCGCGGAGCAGCGGTTGGCCTTCGGGCGAGGCCAGTTCGTGCAGCACGGTGACAAAGACGAGGTCTCCCGAGCGACCGACCTTGTGCTCGACCTTGAGGATGCTTGACGTCTTGCGTACCCGCGAGCCGATCGGAACCGGGGCGAGAAAGGCGACGCGTCCGCCGGCCCACATCCGGTTCGGCAGCGGCACCGGCGGCAGGAAACCGCCGCGCGCCGGGTGGCCGTCGCGCCCGAGTTCGCCGGGCGGCCGTCCTTCGAGGAAGTAGAGCCAGTGCCATAGCGGCGGCAACGGCGCGCCGTCGCGAATCCGCGCGGCATCGGCGGCCACGGTGGCGGCCATCAGCCGGGCGTGGCGTGTTGAAATCACGTCCTCGTCGACCTGCGTCTTGCCGATCCAGGTGCGCAGGTGCTCGATGTCGATCTGGCTCATGCTTGTGTCCTCCCTCGTTTTCATTCTGCCCGCAAGGCGTCGACCGGGTCCAGCCGCGCCGCGCGCCGCGCCGGAAGCACGCCGGCCAGCAGGCCAATGCTCATGGCGATGGCTTCGGCGATTACCACGAAGGCGAACGGCGTATGCACGGGCAGGGCCGGCACCAGCAGATGGATGAGCTGCGCCAGGCCGATGCCGACAAGCAGGCCGACGAGCCCGCCGAGCGCCGACAGGGCGACCGCCTCGCCAAGGAACAGGCTGAGGATGGTTCGCCGCGGCGCCCCCAGCGCGACGAGCAGGCCGATCTCGCTGGTGCGTTCGGTGACGGCGATGGTCATGATCGTGACGATGCCGACGCCGCCGACGAGCAGCGAAATGCTGCCGAGGGCGCCGACGGCCATGGTCAGCACGTCGAGGATGTTGGACAGCGTGCGCAGCATGTCCTCCTGCGTGGTCAGGGTGAAGTCCTCGCGGCCGTGGCGCGCCTTGAGCGTCGAAGTGATCAACGCAGCGATGCGCGCGGCCGGGATGCCTTCTTCGTAGGCCAGGTCGATGGTCATCAGCCCGTCGCGGTTGAACACCTCCTGGGCGCGCGCGGTCGGGATGTAGGCCGAATCGTCGAGATCGATGCCGAGGAACTGGCCTTTCGGTTCCATCACGCCGATCACGCGGAACTGGAAGTTGCCGATGCTGACCTTGGCGCCAAGGGCGCTCTCGGCGCCGAACAGCTCCGTCTTTACCTTGGCCCCGAGCACGACGAAGGCGCGGGCGCTGTCCGAGTCGTCGGCCGGCAGGAACTGGCCGCTGCTGAGCTTCATCCGGTACACCTTCGGCATGTCCGCACTTTGCCCGTAGACGATCGAACGCCGCAGCCGGCCGTTGCCCTTGATCTCGGTGTTGCCCCAGACCACCGCCGTCATCCCGGTGATGTGCGGCAGGCGGGAGAGTGCCCGTGCATCGTCAAGCGTGAGCGGTCGCACCGAGGTGGGAATGCCCGTCGGCGCCGGTCCCGAAGTCTTCACCTTGCCCGGCGCGACGTTGATCAGGTTGGTGCCGAACTGGGTGAACTCCGCCAGGACGAAGCGGTGGATGCCCTCGCCGATCGAGGTGAGCAGGATCACCGCGGCAATGCCGACGGCGATGCCGAGCAACGTCAGGAAACTGCGCAGGCGGTGCGCGGTAATGGCGCGCCAGGCCAGGTGGATCGAGTCGGACGGGCGGATCATGGCGGACTCACCGTTTTGCCAGCGACTCGACCGGGTCGAGCCGTGCCGCGCGGCGGGCAGGCAGAACGCCGAAGATGATGCCGGTGACCAGCGCCGTGCCGAGTCCGGCCAGCGCCGCCCAGTCGGGCGGATAGGCCGGATACGCCGGATACAGCAGGCGGATGGCGGCGGTACCGGCGTGGCCGAGCAGGAAGCCGAGGAGCGCGCCGGCCAGCGACAGCATCGCCGCCTCGGTCAGGAAGGCGGTGCGGATCGTCCCGCCGGTGGCGCCGAGCGCCTTGAGCAGGCCGATCTCGGAGGTGCGCTGCGTTACCGAGACGAGCATCACGTTCATCACCAGGATGCCGGCCACCGCCAGACTGATCGCCGCGATGCCGGCCACCGCCAGGGTCAGCGTGCCGAGCAGCTTGTCGAAGGTGGACAGCACCGCGTCCTGGGTGATCACCGTTACATCCTCTTCCCCTTCGTGGCGTTGCTTGATGATCTCGGTGACCTGGCGCTTGGCGGTTTCGATCGCTTCGCGGCTGTTGGCTTCGACGAGAATGCGAAACAGGGTGTTGCTGTTGAACATGGCTTGCGCCAGCGCCACGGGCACGATGATCGTCTCGTCGGTGTTCATCCCCAGCCCTTGCGACGAAGCCATCACGCCGACGACCCGGAAGCGCCGGTCGCCGATGCGCACCAACTGGCCGAGCGCCGGCTGCGCGCCGAACAGTTCGTCGCGGATATTCGCGCCGATCACCGCCTCGGGCGCGCCGCGTCGCCAGTCGCCAGCGGAAAGGAAACGGCCTTGCGCCATCTCCTGATGGCGGATGTCCTGGTACTGCGCGTTGGTGCCGGCGACGAAGACCTCGCGCAAGCGGCCGCCGTAGCTGATCTCCGAGGTGCCGACGGCGAGCGGCGCGACCCGGCGCACGGCGCTGCCGCGCAGCAGCGCCTGCGCGTCGTCGATGGTCAGATCGCGGGTGGTGTTGGTGATCGCGTTGCCCGGATTGAAGCCGCCGGTTTCGGAACGTCCGGGCAGGACGATGACCAGGTTGGTGCCGATCGAGGCGAATTCGTTCACGACGTAGCGCCGTGCGCCGTCTCCGAGCGCGGTGAGCACGACGACGGCGGCGACGCCAATGGACATCGCCAGCACCAGCAGGAAGGTGCGCAACGGGTTGCCGGCGGCGGCGTCGCGGGCGAAGCGGATCAGGTCGGGAGCGCGCATCTTGCTTTATCGCCCGGCAAGAGCTTCGTCACCCCGGCGCAGGCCGGGGTCCAGTTCGGCCGGTCCGGAATTCTGTTAACGCCCGGCTGGATTCCGGGCTGCGCCGGAATGACGGGGCATGAAATGGCGTCGTTTGTTTTCACTGCCTGGCCGAATCGTGCCGCAGCTCGCCGTCCTCCATGCGCAGCTGCCGGCGTGCGCGGGCGCCGAGGGCGGCGTCGTGGGTGACGACAATCAGGGTGACGCCTTTCCCGTTCAATTCTTCGAGCAGGCGCATGACGTCCTCGCCGGTGGCGCGGTCGAGGTTGCCGGTCGGCTCGTCGGCAAGCAGGACGGCCGGCTGCATGATCGTCGCGCGGGCAATCGCCACGCGCTGGCGCTGGCCACCGGAGAGCTGGTTGGGGCGATGATCGGCGCGGTTCGTGAGTCCGTAGTCATCGAGCGCCTGTTCCACGCGCGCCTTGCGCTCGGCCGGCGCGATGCCGGCCAGGACCATCGGCAGGGCGATGTTTTCCGCCGCGGTCAACCGCGGCACCAAATGGAAACTCTGAAAGACGAAACCGATGCGTTCGCGCCGTACCCGCGCCTGCTCTTCCGGCGTCAGGGTCGTCACGTCGCGTCCTTCGAGGCGGTAGGTGCCGGAATTGGGGTGGTCGAGCAGGCCGAGCAGGTTGAGCAGCGTGGACTTGCCCGAGCCGGACGGCCCCATCACCGCCACGTACTCGCCGGCAGCGATGCCGAGGTCGAGCTGGTGCAGCGCATGCACCTCGCTGTCGCCGAGGTAAAAGACCCGTTCGATGCCGGACAACTCGATCAGCGGCGCGCTCATCGTCATCGTTTGTCCGTTACGCCTGCTTCCAGCGTGTAGTGCGCACCCGACTTGACGCCGGTGCGTTCGAGCGAGGTGACGACGCGTTCGCCGGCTTCCAGCCCTTCCAGCACCTCGGTGAATTCCCAGTTGGACAGGCCGGCCTTGATTTGCCGCTCTTCCAGTTTTCCCTCCTTGCCAGCGACGAGCACGCGGCCGCCTTCGAGCAGGGCGGCGGTCGGCACGCGCACCACGTTCTCGCGCGCTTCGAGCACCACTTCGATGTCGGCGCTGTAGCCGACCAGCAACTTGCCCGGCGCTTTCGGGTCGTCGAAGGTGGCCTCGATGTCGACCGTGCGCGCCTGCTTCTCCACGGCCGACACGTAAGGGGCGATGCGCTTGACCGTACCGGGAAACGATTGCTTCGGCAGTGCGTCGAGGCTGATGCGTACCGGCTGGCCCGGGCGGATCTTCGGCGCGTCAACCTCGTCCATCGGCGCCTCGACGTAGAGGCAGGTGTCGTCGATCAGGTCGATCGCCGGCGGCGTCGGTACCCCGGGCGGCGACGGCGTCGAGTACTCGCCGACTTCGCCGACGATCTTGGCGACGATGCCATCGAACGGCGCATAGAGGACCGTGCGCCCCTGCTCGACGCGGGTGGCGGCGACCTTGGCCTCGAACTGCACGACGTCCGCCCTGGCGGCCTTGCAGCCGGCCCGGCGCGCCTCCGCTTCGGTGCGCGCGGCTTCCTCGCGCGAAGTAGACACGAAGCCCTTTTCGCGCAGCGCGGTCTGCCGGTCCGCTTCGCGTTCGGCATTGGCCGCCTGCGCGCAGGCCTCGGCGGCGCGTTGCCGCGCCGTGGCCACCTGGGTCAGCGCCAGCGCGCTTTGCGCCTGCTGGTCGTCGTTCCACAGCTTCATCAGCAACTGCCCCTTCTTGACCCGGTCGCCCTCCTTGACGTCGAGCACCTCGATGCGTCCGCCCATGATCGTGGACAGTTTCGTGCGCTGGCAGGCCTCGACCGTGCCGGCGCGGGTATTGGCGATGCTCGCTTCGACCGTGCCGCGATCGATTTCGCTGGCGACGACGGCGATCGGCTTGGGGCGGGTAAACCACCAGAACGCCGCGGCAAGTGCGGCGATGATGACGAGGGCGATGAGCAGACGGCGAATCAGGAGGGGCATGAAGAATCCGATGTGGCGGCGAACAGATCAGAACGGCATGTTCGGGGAAAAGAACGGTGGAGGCAAGGGACCATCGCGCCTGCAGCAGGATAGCGAAGTCATCCTTGCGCAGTTCTCGTAAAATGCCGTTTGGTGGTTTTGCGCCGCAGCCCCTTTCCGGCAAGGCGCATTTGGCAGGTTTTTCAAGGAGACAAGCATGGCTGTCGCAGGATCGGTCCGGCGCGTGGTGACGAACGCGCTGGTACTCGCGGTTTTTTCCGTCTGTTTTTCAGAACCCATCCTGGCGGCATCACTGCCTGCAGTGGAAGCCAGAAACGGCATGGTCGTCGCCTCGCAGCATCTGGCGTCGAAGGTCGGCGCCGAGATTCTCAAGGCGGGCGGCAACGCCGTCGACGCGGCGGTGGCCGTGGGCTATGCGCAGGCGGTGGTCAATCCCTGCTGCGGCAACATCGGCGGCGGCGGTTTCATGACCATCCACCTGGCCGACGGGCGCGATGTGTTCCTCAATTTTCGCGAAAAGGCGCCGACCGCCTCGACGGCGAACATGTACCTCGATGCCGCGGGCAACGTCGTCAAGAACGCCAGTCTGTACGGCTATCTGGCCGTCGGCGTGCCGGGCACGGTGCTCGGGCTCGATACGGCGCTGAAGAAATACGGCACCCTGAGCCGCGAGAAGGTGATGGCGCCGGCAATCCGGCTGGCGCGCGAGGGCTTCGTCCTCACCCGGGCGGATACCGATATCCTCGACACGACGATCGAGCGCTTCAGGCAGGATCCGGAAGCCGCCCGCATCTTCCTGCGCAAGGACGGCACGCCGCTGCAGCCGGGCGACCGCCTGGTGCAGAAGGATCTGGCGCGTACGCTGGAAGCCATCGCCAAGTCCGGCCCGGACGCCTTCTACAAGGGGCGGATTCCGAAAGCGGTCGAGGCGGCGGCGAAGAAGGGCGGCGGTATCCTGAGCGCGGCTGATTTCGCCGACTATTCAGTCAGCGAAAGCGCGCCGCTGACCTGTGATTACCGGGGCTACGTGTTTCATTCGGCGCCGCCGCCGAGTTCCGGCGGCACGACGATGTGCCAGATTCTCAACACGCTGGAAGGTTACGACCTGACGACTACGGGCTTCAATTCGGCCGAGACCGTTCATTTGATGACCGAGGCGATGCGCCATGCCTACATGGATCGCAACACCTACCTCGGCGATCCGGCCTTCGTGAAGAACCCGCTCGATCGCTTGCTCGCCAAGAAGTATGCGGAGGAGATCAGAAAGAAAATAACCGACCTGGCGACGCCGTCGAGCGAGATCAAGCCGGGCAAGGTGCCGCACGCGCCGGTCGAATCCAAGGAATCCAGGGAGACGACGCACTACTCGATCGTGGACAAGGACGGCAACGCGGTGTCGACGACCTACACGATCAACGGCCGCTTCGGCGCGGTGGTCATCGCGCCGGGAACCGGCTTCTTCCTCAACAACGAGATGGACGACTTCACCATCAAGCAGGGCGTGAAGAATCTCTACGGCCTGGTGCAGGGCGCAACCAACGCCATCGCCCCGAAGAAGCAGCCGCTGTCGTCGATGTCGCCGACGCTGATCACCAAGGATGGCAAGACCTTCATGGTGCTCGGTTCGCCGGGCGGTTCGCGGATCATCAGCATCACGCTGCAGGCCGCGCTCAACGTCATCGATCACGGCATGACCCCGCAGGAGGCCGTCGACGCCCCGCGCATCCACCACCAGTGGCTGCCCGACGAGGTGTACTACGAAACGCGCGGTCTTTCCGCGGATACGCTCAAGGAACTCAAGGTCATGGGCTACAAGATGACCGAACAGACGCCGTGGGGCGCGGCCGAGGTGATCCTCTACGGAGTGCCCGGTGCGGCTGGTGTGGCGCCCGCCAGTTCAGGCAACGATGGCGCAGTGTCCGGCAAGGTCCGCGAAGGGTTCATCTACGGCGCCAACGATCCGCGCCGGCCGGCGGGAGCGGCGATCGGTTACTGACGCCTCAGCCGGCCTGCAGGCGTCTTGCTGGTGCGGGCTACGGCTGAAATCCGGAGCACCGAGGAGTCGGTTCCAGCGGCTGGAGATTGCGCGGTGTCGATCGTGTCGCCCGGAACTTCTGGCGAGGCTGTGGCCGGAGTGTCTGCGCCGGGATCAAGACGGGCTGGCTGTGGTGCGTCGCGCAGGCCGACGTAGGCGGTCACGCCGACAAGCAGCAAGGCAAGCAGGGTCAGAATGCAACGCCGGGCCCGGCGCGCCGGGGACAGCACCAGGGGCGGTTCATCCGCGGACGATGGTATTGCCGTTGCCGGGCGCTTCTTTTGCAAATTGCTGGTGACCATGCGGACCTCTGACCTTCGCCGGGTGGGCGTTACCGCCTTTGATGAACCTGCAGCAGAGTCTAGCGGCCGGTTTTTGTCGTGTCTGTCCGTGCTTCCCCTTACAAAACGAAGCGGGCGTGACCTTTTTTTTAGCAAAGATCAAAGTTTCCTCCTATCCTGACGGGTAGATTGCCGGTTCATTGTGAGGTCTTGTGAATCATGGATCTGTCCCGTCGCCGCTTTTTTGGCAGTCGCACGCGCGTTGCGCCTTTCCGGCCGCCCTGGAGCATGGCGGAGGCGGTGTTCGTTGACGCCTGCACGCGTTGCGACGATTGCGTTTCCGCTTGCCCGACCGGGTTGTTGAAGCGCGGTGACGGCGGCTATCCGGTGGCCGACTTCGCGAGCGCGGCCTGCACGTTCTGCGGCGAATGTTCGGATGCCTGTGCGACGACGGCGATTGCCCGAGAGCTTGCGCCGGCGCCCTGGTCCTTCTCCATCCATATTGCTGACGGTTGCTTGGCGCATCAGCGCGTCGAATGCCGCGTCTGCGGCGAGTTGTGCGACGCAGGGGCGATCCGTTTTCGGCCGACGCTTGGCGGGGTTTCGCGCCCCGAGGTTGACCATGCTGCCTGCACCGGCTGCGGCGCCTGTCTTGCTCCCTGTCCGGTCAATGCCATTGCGCGTGTGGCTCGTCCATCACTTCCATCTCTTCTTCCTGCGGAGTTGTCATGAACATCGCCAGCCTGGTGTTGCGCATCCGTCCCGAAACGCGTGCCGAGGCCGAAGCCGCGCTGTGCGCGCTGCCCGGCGTCGAGTGCCACCACATGAGCGACGACGGCAAACTCATCGTCACCGTCGAGGACGTGCCCGGCGCGGCCATGTCGGACACGCTGATCGCCGTTCATCGCGTGCCGCAGGTGCTGGCCGCGACGCTGGCCTACGAACATACCGACAACTCCATTCCGATAATCCCGATCCCCCCTATCCCGACACCGAGGAATCTGCCCTGCCAGGAGGCTCAGCCATGACAATCAACCGACGCGAATTCATAAAGATCCAGGCCATCGCCACCGCGGCTGCCAGCGCCGGGATCGCCCTGCCTGCCGTGGCCGAGCAAAAGGCGCCGCCGAGTTCCGCCGTGCGCTGGGACAAAGGCGTCTGCCGCTTCTGCGGCACCGGTTGCGCGGTGCTGGTCGGCGTGCAGAACGGGCGCGTGGTGGCGACGCAGGGCGACCCGGATTCGGAGGTGAATCGCGGGCTGAACTGCATCAAGGGCTACTTCCTCTCCAAGATCATGTACGGCGAAGACCGCCTGACGCAGCCGCTGCTGCGCATGAAGAATGGCAAGTACGACAAGGAGGGCGAGTTCACGCCGATCTCTTGGGACAAGGCCTTCGACATCATGGCCGAGAAGTGGAAGGCGGCGCTGAAGTCCGACGGCCCGGCCGGCGTCGGCATGTTCGGCTCGGGGCAATGGACGATTTTCGAAGGCTACGCCGCGGCCAAGCTGTTCAAGGCCGGCTTCCGCTCCAACAACATCGATCCGAACGCCCGCCACTGCATGGCCTCGGCCGTGGCCGGCTTCATGCGCACCTTCGGCATCGACGAGCCGATGGGCTGCTACGACGACATCGAGCAGGCCGACGCCTTCGTGCTCTGGGGCTCGAACATGGCGGAGATGCACCCGATCCTGTGGACGCGCATCACCGACCGCCGCCTGACCAAGACCGATGTGGAAGTGCACGTGCTGTCGACCTTCGAGCACCGCAGCTTCGAGCTGGCGGACAACGGCATGATTTTCGCGCCGCAGACCGACCTCGCCATCCTCAACTACATCTGCAACCACATCATCCAGAGCGGCAAGGTCAACGAGGAGTTCGTCAAGCGCAACGTCAACTTCAAGGTCGGCGAGACGGACATCGGCTTCGGCCTGCGTCCGGCGCACGCGCTGGAAAAGGACGCCAAGTTCAACGGCTATCCCGGCGCCGACGGCAAGCCGAAGAACAATCCGAACGATGCGAAGCCGAGCACGTTCGAGGAGTTCAAGAAGTTCGTCAGCGAGTACACGCTGGAGAAGGTTGCCAAGCTGTCCGGCGTGGAGCCGGAAAAACTCAAGCGGATGGCCGAGCTCTACGCCGACCCGAAGAAGAAGGTCGTCAGCTACTGGACGATGGGCTTCAACCAGCACACGCGCGGCACGTGGGTGAACAACATGATCTACAACGTGCACCTGCTGGTCGGGAAGATCTCCGAACCGGGCAATGGGCCGTTCTCGCTGACCGGCCAACCCTCGGCCTGCGGCACGGCGCGCGAGGTCGGCACTTTCGCGCATCGCCTGCCGGCCGACATGGTGGTGACCAACCCGGCACACCGCAAGCACACCGAGGAACTCTGGCAACTGCCTGAAGGCACGCTCAACGAGAAGATCGGCCTGCACGCCGTGGCGCAGAGCCGCGCGCTGAAGGACGGCAAGCTCAAGTGCTACTGGACGACGACGACCAACAACATGCAGGCCGGCCCGAACATCAACGAGGAAATCTACCCCGGCTGGCGTAACCCGGACACCTTCGTTGTCGTTTCGGATGCCTATCCCACGGTCTCGGCGCTGGCGGCCGACCTGGTCCTGCCGTCGGCGATGTGGATGGAGAAGGAGGGCGCTTACGGCAACGCCGAGCGGCGCACCCAGTTCTGGCGGCAGCAGGTCAAGGCGCCGGGCGAGTCACGGTCCGACCTGTGGCAATACATCGAGTTCGCCAAGCGCTTCAAGGTGGAAGAGGTCTGGCCGGCGGCGTTGCTCGACAAGAAGCCGGAATACAAGGGCAAGACGCTGTACGACGTGTTGTACGCCAACGGCGTTGTCAACAAGTTCGGCAAGGACGAACTGCAGAAGGTCAACGCGCACGCCATCAAGGACTACACCAACGACGAGTCCGAGGCCTTCGGCTTCTACGTGCAGAAGGGGTTGTTCGAGGAATATGCGAAATTCGGGCGCGGTCACGCGCACGACCTCGCGCCGTTCGACATGTACCACAAGGCGCGCGGCCTGCGCTGGCCGGTGGTCGACGGCAAGGAGACGCTGTGGCGCTTCCGTGAGGGCTACGACCCGTACGTGAAGGCCGGCGAGGGCGTCAAGTTCTATGGGCACAAGGACAACAAGGCGGTGATCTTCGCGCTGCCGTACCAGGATCCGCCCGAGATGCCGGACAAGGAATTCGACCTGTGGCTATGCACCGGTCGCGTGCTCGAGCACTGGCACACTGGGTCGATGACCCGCCGGGTCGCGGAACTGCACAAGGCGGTTCCCGAGGCGCAGGTCTTCATGCATCCGGACGATGCGAAGAAGCGCAAGCTGCAGCGCGGCATGCTGGTCAAGGTGATCTCGCGGCGCGGCGAGATGACCGCGCGCATCGAAACCAAGGGGCGCAACAAGCCGCCGGTCGGCTTGATCTTCGTGCCGTTCTTCGACGAGTCGCGACTGGTGAACAAGCTGATTCTCGACGCCACCTGCCCGATCTCGAAGGAAACCGACTTCAAGAAGGCGGTGGTGAAGGTGGTCAGGGCTTGAAAGCCATTCGCAACGGAGACACTGAGCACAGAGTATTGAAAGAGGCCGTCACCCCGGCGAAGGCCGGGGTCCAGTTCGTCGGCCTTTCTGGATTCCGGCTTGCGCCGGAATGACGAAGGTTTTAGCCAAGGTGGCCGAGTAACGAGCCGTGAGTCCGACAAAGAAAAGCGCCAAGCAAACCAACGAAGCCTCCCCGGCGTCGCTGGCGCGGCGCAAGTTCATCAACAGCGTCGCCGCTGCGGCCGGCGGCGGCTGTCTGCTGGCGCTCGGCGCGGGGTTGCTGGCACGGCAGGCGTCGGCCTTGCCGGCGCAGGCGATCCGTCCGCCCGGCGCGCTGGCGGAAGACGATTTCCTCTCGGCCTGCGTGCGCTGCGGCTTGTGCGTGCGCGATTGCCCGTACGACACGCTGAAACTCTCCGACTTGGGCGACCCGGTGGCGACCGGCACGCCGTACTTCACTGCGCGCGACATCCCGTGCGAGATGTGCGAGGACATTCCCTGCGTCAAGGCCTGCCCGACCGGCGCGCTCGACCGCGAACTGACCGACATCACGCAAGCGCGCATGGGCCTTGCGGCGCTGGTCGATCAGGAGAACTGCCTGAACTTCCTCGGCCTGCGCTGCGACGTCTGCTATCGCGTCTGCCCGGTGATCGACCAAGCGATCACCTTGGAACTCAGGCACAACCCGCGCTCCGACCGGCACGCGCTGCTGCTGCCGACCGTCCATTCGGATGCCTGCACCGGCTGCGGCAAGTGCGAGAAATCGTGCGTGCTGCCCGAACCGGCGATCAAGGTCTTCCCGCGCGAGCTGGCGCAGGGCGCCTTGCCGGCGCACTACCGCAAGGGCTGGGAAGAAAAGGCGCGGCAAGGCGAATCGCTGATCGGCGAACAGATCAAGCTGCCGGTGCGCGGCTTCGAGGGCACGACGGCGGGCCGTTCGGCGACCGAGACGGTTGTCGCGCCGACGGCCCCGGCGGCGCCGATCGTGCCGGATGTGCCTGTCTCTGCCCCCGGCAAGGCCGGTACCCTTAATTCGCGGTGGAAGCCATGAGCACGCCCTCCTCGCAATCCGCGCCGCGTTCCTGGTTCGCCCGTCAGCGCTGGCTTCTGCTGCGCCGCGCGAGCCAGTTGACGATCCTCGCGCTCTTCCTGGCCGGGCCGTGGTTTGGCGTCTGGGTGCTGAAGGGCAATCTCTCTGCGTCGCTGATCCTCGACACCATTCCGCTGACCGACCCGCTGCTCGCCTTGCAGACGATGGTCGCCGGGCACTGGCCGTACGTCACGGCGCTGACCGGCGCGGCGATCGTCCTGGCGTTTTATCTGCTCGTCGGCGGGCGCGTGTTCTGCAGCTGGGTCTGCCCGGTGAACATGGTGACCGACGCCGCCGCGTGGTCGCGGAGAAAACTGGGCATCAAGACCGGCCGTGTGCCCGACGCCAACACCCGCTACTGGCTGCTCGCCGGGATATTGCTGGCGACCGCCGTGACTGGCGCGCTGGTGTGGGAATGGGTGAATCCCGTCTCCCTGCTGCATCGGGCGCTGATCTTCGGCCTGTGGGGCTCGCTGCTGGCAATCGCCGGCATCTTCGCTTACGACCTGCTGATCGCCAGCCGCGGCTGGTGCGGTCACCTCTGCCCGGTCGGCGCCTTCTACAGCCTGCTCGGGCGCGCCGCGCTGATCCGCGTCTCGGCCGCGCAACGCAGCGCCTGCGACGACTGCATGGATTGCTTCACCGTCTGCCCCGAGCCGCAGGTGATCCGGCCGGCCCTGAAACAGGCCGGTCAGACGCACCCGCTGATTCTCTCCGGAGACTGCACCAATTGCGGCCGTTGTATCGACGTATGCGACCGCCAGGTTTTCAAGATGACCCACCGATTCGACCAGAGGAGCGCGTGATGAACCAGCCGACCTTCAGTTTTGCCCGACCATTCGCCCTGTTCTTGGCGATCGCCATGAGCCTGCTGCTGGCGTTCTCCGGACCGGTCGCAGCCCAGGATAAATTCGAGCCGGTCAAGCTCAAGACGCTGCGCAGCGTCGACATCACCGCCAGCGATCCGGCTGGCGACGGGACGCGCTACGCGCCCGACACGTCGGCGCTGCCGCGCGACTTCGTGCAGCAGCCGCCGCTGATTCCGCACACGATCGAGAGCTACATCGTCAGCAAGGAGTTCAACAAGTGCATGGACTGCCACGCCTGGTCGCGTGCCGGCGAAGCGAAGGCGACGAAGATCTCGATCACGCACTTCAAGTCGCGCGAAGGCGCCGAGATGTCGAGCGTTGCGCCGAACCGCTACTTCTGCAACCAGTGCCACGTCTCGCAGACCGACGCCAAGCCGCTGGTGGGCAACACGTTCAAGCCGGGCGCGGGCTTGCGTTAAGCCGCCGGAGGGAGAGCAAACATGAAAATGGACAAGATCAAGAGTGTGGCTGCCAGCCTGTTGCGGCGCTTTCATGCGCTGGGCTGGATCGGCGTCGGGTTGCTCTTCGTCGCTGGTATGGCGTCGTGGATCGGTTTCAACTACGCGCTGGAAACGACCAATACCGAGGAGTTTTGCATCTCCTGCCACGAGATGCGGGTGAACTCCTACGAGGAATATCGTCTGACCACGCATGCCTCCAGCCGCACCGGCGTGCGGGCGACCTGTCCGGACTGCCACGTGCCGAAAGCGTTCGGGCCGAAGATGTATGCCAAGATCCGCGCCTCGAAGGACGTCTATCACAACATCCTGGGTACCATCGACACGCCGGAGAAATTCGATGCCTATCGCTCGAAGATGGCCGAAGCCGTGTGGGCACGAATGAAGGAGACCGATTCGCGCGAATGCCGCGGTTGCCACGACGATCAGAGTTTTGACTACGCCAAGCAGAGCCGTCGCGCGGCGGAAGTCCACCAGGAAGGGCTGAACGCGGGGCAGACGTGTATCGACTGTCACAAGGGTATCGCCCACCGCCTGCCGAGCGTCGAGCAGTCGATCGGAGCTGAGAAGGGCGGCGTGACGCAGGAAATTTTCCACCCGGCACCGCTGGGAGTGGGCGAGGAAAAGGGAAAGTAAGGCAGGGAACCTGCCATGATCGGGATGGGTCGACCTGACCCGGGCGGTTGTAATGCGTATGCCGAAGCCGCCCTCCTGACTTCTGCATGGAGCACTGATTGAGCGAGGCGTTTCCCTTCGTCACCGACACTCTTCATCGCCCGTTGCGCGATCTTCGGATCTCGGTGACGGATCGCTGCAACATGCGCTGCACGTACTGCATGCCACGGGAGGTGTTCGGCAAGGATTTCGTTTTTCTGCAACGTGCCGAACTGCTCAGCTTCGAGGAGATCACCCGGCTGGCGCGGCTGTTCGTCGGGCTAGGCGTGCGCAAGCTGCGCCTGTCCGGCGGCGAGCCGCTGCTGCGCCACGGCGTCGAGCGGCTGGTCGAACAACTGGCCCGGATTGAGGACGGCCGCGGCCGCCCCGTCGAAATCGCACTGACCACCAACGGCACGCTGCTCGCCGCCAAGGCGCGCAGCCTGAAGGACGCCGGCCTGACGCGGCTCACCGTCAGTCTCGATGCCTTGAGCGCGGAGGTGCTCCGGCAGATGAGCGACTCTGGCGTCGCCGTCGGTCGTGTCCTCGACGGCATCGCCGCCGCCCAGGCCGTCGGCCTCGCCCCGGTCAAGGTCAACACCGTGGTCAAGCGCGGTGTCAATGAAAGCGAGATCCTGCCGCTGGTGCGGCACTTCCGGCACAGCGGCGTGATCCTGCGCTTCATCGAATTCATGGACGTTGGCACCACCAACGGCTGGCGCCTCGACGACGTCGTGACCGCGCAGGACATCTTGGCGCGGATCGACCGCGAGCATCCGCTGCGGCCGGTCGATCCGAACTACGTCGGCGAAGTCGCCAGGCGCTGGGCGTTCGCCGACGGCGGCGGCGAGATCGGCGTGATTGCCTCAGTGACCCAGGCGTTCTGCCACGAGTGCAGCCGCCTGCGCCTGTCGACCGATGGTCGCCTTTATACTTGCCTCTTCGCCAACGAGGGCTACGATCTACGTACGCCGCTGCGCGGCGGCGAGGATGATCACCAGTTGCGCGAGCGAGTCGTCGCACTTTGGTCGCGCCGGGGTGACCGCTACTCGCAGTTGCGCCATGAGGCGACAGCGTTGCCGGTAAAGAAAATCGAAATGTCGTATATCGGCGGCTGAGCGCCGCCAGACAGGAATGGCCTTGAACGAAACCCAGGATTTCACCCATTTTTCCGCGACCGGGCGGGCGCGCATGGTCGACGTTTCCGGCAAGGACGAGACCCGCCGCGTCGCCATCGCCAGCGGGGTCCTGCGCATGCAGCCGGCAACGCTGGAACGCATTCGTGCCGGCACGCTCGCCAAGGGCAATGTGCTGGCCGTGGCCGATGTCGCTGCGGTGATGGCCGCCAAGCGCACCCCGGAGATGATCCCGATGTGCCATTCGCTGCCGCTCTCGGGCGTCGAGGTGGCTTTTGCCGAAATTGCGCAAGGCGACCGCGAAGGCTGCGTCGGGATCAGGGCCACGGTAACGGCGACCTGCGTCGGGCAGACCGGCGTCGAGATGGAGGCCTTGTGCGCGGTGAGTGCCGCGTTGCTCACTATCTACGATATGTGCAAGGCCATCGACCGCGGCATGCGCATCGAACACGTGCAACTCGACGAGAAACGCGGCGGCAAGAGCGGCGTATGGGTGCGCGGGGAGACGAAATGATCACGGTACTGTTTTTCGGCCCGGTGGCTGACCGCGTCGGCGAGCGCCAGATCGCCGTGCCGTTCCGCGCCGGGATGTGCTGGCAGGACGTCCGCGATGAACTGCAGCCGCGTTATCCCGAAGCCTTCGCGCTGGTCTCGATTACCGCGGTGAACGGCGAACGGGTGCGCGACGACGTCCACACGCCGCTGGCCGACGGCGCGGAGATCGTCTTCATGTCGCGTTTTTCCGGAGGCTGAGATGAGCGACGCGGTACGACTGCAACTGGAGGACTTTTTTCAGGACGAGGAAGTCCGCGCCCTGCGCGCCAGTTCCACGCGCATGGGCGGCATCGCCACCTTTCTCGGCTGCGCGCGCGACTTCTCCGAAGGCCGCGAGGTCTGCGAGATCGGCTTCGACGCCTACCGCCCGATGGCGCTGGCCGAGTTGCAGAAACTGCGCACCGAGGCCATCGAACGCTTTGGCCTGCTCGACGCGCGCATAGTGCATCGGCTCGGCACCGTCCGCGCTGGCGACAACATCGTCTTCATCGCCACCGGCGCCGAACATCGCGCCCCGGCGCTGGAGGCCTGCCGCTGGCTGATCGACGAGCTGAAGGAACGCGTGCCGATCTGGAAGAAGGAAATCACCCCGAGCGGCGACGCGTGGGTGACGCCGCATCCCTGAGGAACCCTATGATCCCTCCCGTATTCATCTTCGTCGGCCACTCCAATTCCGGCAAGACGACCTTCGTCGAAAAACTCATTCCGAAGCTGACGGAGCGCGGCCGGCGGGTGGCGACGATCAAGCACGCGCATCACAAGGTCGAGCTCGACAAAGAAGGCAAGGACAGCTGGCGCTACAAGAACGCCGGGGCCGAGATGAGCATGCTGGTGACCACCACCGCGCTGCAGCTGGTGGCCGACGCCGTTGATCGCCGCGAGCCGTTGCAGCTGGCGGAACGCTTCCTCGGCGAAGCCGACGTGGTACTCGCCGAGGGGTTCTCGCACGCCGCCGGTCCCAAGATCGAGGTGTTGCGCCGCGCCAACGACAAGCCGCCGCGTTGCGCCATCGAGGACGGACTGATCGCCATCGTCACCGACTGCCCCGAGGTCTATCCCGAGCTGCCGCACTTCGCGCTCGACGACGCGGCGGGGGTGGCCGAGTTCCTGCTCTCCCGCGCGTCGTGATCGCCGACTGCACGGCGCTGGTGCTGGCCGGCGGCGAGTCGCGCCGGATGGGCGTGGACAAGCCCGGGCTGGACTTCGGCGGGATGACGCTGCTCGACCGCGTGGTCGGGCGGATGCAGGACGTCTTCCCACGCGTCGTCGTCAGTGTGCGCACGCCGCGACCCGACGTCGCCGTGCCGCAGGTGTGTGACGAACAGTCTGCGGGCGGGCCGCTTGCCGGGCTTTGCGCGGGCCTGACTTCGGTGGAAACGCCTTGGGTCTTTGCCGTCGCCGCCGACATGCCTTTCCTGCAACGGGACGTGATCCGGCAGCTGGCCATGTGCCGCGAGGGGGTTCAGGCCGTCGTGCCGGTGATTGCGGGGGTGCCGCAGCCGCTGGCGGCCTACTATGCGACGAACGCGCTGCCGGTGATCCGTGCGCTGCTTGATGCGCCGGGCAAGCACAGTCTGCGCGCCGCGCTGGACCGGCTGCGCGTCTGCCTTGTCGATGAAGGCACGTTGCAGGCGATCGATCCCGGCCTGCACAGTTTTTTTGACCTCGACACGCCGGCCGATCTGGCGGCGGCGAGGCGTCATGAAGATGAGGTGAAACAGTGAGCGAGAACACCAACCTGTCGGTCAGCGCGGCGCAAGCCTGCGTCCTGGGCTTCGCCCAGACCGGCGGCAGAGAAGAGATCCCCCTGGAGCGCGCGCTCGGCCGGGTGCTGGCCGAGGAGGTGCATGCCAACCGCGACCAGCCGCCGTACGACGTTTCGGCGATGGACGGCTTTGCCGTGCGCAGCGCCGACCTGACGACCGGCGGCGTGCTGCTGACCGTCATCGAGGACATCAAGGCCGGCGACCTGCCGAAGAAGAGTGTGGCCGGCGGCCAGTGCGCGCGCATCATGACCGGCGCGCCGGTGCCGTCCGGCGCCGATGCGGTGATCCGCGTCGAGGATACGCGGATGCTTGCCGACGACAGCGTCGAGATCAGCGTGCCGGTCAAGGCCGGCAACGACATCCGCGTGCGCGGCGAGAACATGCGACTCGGCGACGTCGTGTTGCACGCCGGCACGGAAATCACCCCGGGGGTGATCGGCCTGCTGGCGACCGTCAAGCGCGCCCGCGTCACGGTTTATCGCCGGCCGCGGGTGGCGATCCTCTCGAGCGGTGACGAACTCGAAGCGCTGGAGGCGCCGTTCGACGCCGACAAGATCCCCGAATCGAACAGCCATGCGCTGATGGCGCAACTGCAGGCGCTGGGCATCGAGCCGGTGCGCCTCGGCATTGCCCACGACGACCCGGCGGAGCTTGCCGCCTTTCTCCGGCAGGGGCTTGACTACGACGTGCTGCTGGTTTCCGGCGGCTCGTCGGTTGGTGTGCACGACCACGTGCGGCCGACCCTCGAGTCGCTCGGCGTGACCATGCATTTCTGGCGCGTCGAGATGAAGCCCGGGCACCCGCTGGCCTTCGGCACGCGCGGCGGTACGCTGGTCTTCGGCCTGCCCGGCAATCCGGTGTCGAGCATGGTCTGCTTCGAACAGTTCGTCCTGCCGGCGCTGCGCCGGATGATGGGCCATCCGAACCTGTTTCGGCGCATCGTCGTGGCGACGCTGGCGCACCCGCTCAAGCATCGCCCGGGACGGATGGAATTCATCCGTGTCACGCTGGCGACGGAGGCAAACGGCCGCCTGGTGGCGACGTCCACCGGTTCGCAGAGCAGCGGCGATCTTTGCTCGATGGCCCGCGCTGACGGCCTGCTTGTCGTTCCGGCGGAAAGCGGCAACCTTGCGGGAGGCGACGTTGTACAGGTGCAGCTGCTCGACGGCAGCCTGTACCAGCACGCGGCCGGTTTTGTGGAGGTGGCAGCATGAACACGGCAAACATGCACGCAACGACGAAAGCCCGGATCGGTATCCTGACCGTCTCCGACCGCGCCAGCCGCGGCGACTATGAGGACAAGGGCGGACCGGCGATCCGTGAATGGCTGACGCAGGCACTTGCCAATCCGTGGGAGGCTGTCGCGCGGGTGATTCCCGACGAACAGCCTTTGATCGAGGCGGCGCTGATCGAGATGGCGGACAAGGAGGGCTGCAGCCTGGTGGTGACGACCGGCGGCACCGGGCCGGCGTTGCGCGACGTGACGCCGGAGGCCACCGAGGCCGTGTGCAGCAAGATGCTGCCGGGCTTCGGCGAGTTGATGCGCACGGCGTCGCTGAAGTTCGTTCCGACCGCGATTCTCTCGCGCCAGACCGCGGGCATCCGTGGCCGCTGCCTGATCGTCAACCTGCCCGGCAAACCCTCGGCGATCGACGATTGCCTGCAGGCGGTCTTTCCGGCCATCCCCTACTGCATCGACCTGATCGAGGGTGCCTGGCTGGAGGCCGATCCGGACTTCTGCAAGGCGTTTCGACCGGCGCACGCAAAGAAGTGAGCGCCGACTGACTTTCGACTTTCATGCGCCTCTTTTTTGCCCTCTGGCCGCCAGCGTCGGTCGCGCAAGCGCTCGCCGGGCAAGCCGCCATGCTCGCGAAAAGGTTCGGCGGCCGCGCGACCCGGCGGGAAACGATCCATCTGACACTGGCGTTTCTCGGCGACGCCGAGGAGGCGCAACTGCCGGCGGTGCTGGATGTGGCGCGCGAGGTGAAGGCAACGCCTTTTGAACTGACCGTCGACCGTCTGGGGTTCTGGCGCCACAACCGCCTGATCTGGGTGGGGGGGGCGTCACCGCCTCCGGAATTGCAGGCACTGGCGGACGCCCTGCGCGAGCGATTGCTCGCGGCGTCCCTGCCATGCGATGCCTCGCAGTCGTTCGTGCCGCACTTTACTCTGGTACGCAAGGTCGGCGACAGCCATCCCGCGTTGCCGGAACCCGCCCCGATGAATTGGGAGTGCGATCGCTTCGTCCTGGTGCGCTCGCAACTCGGCACGAGCGGAGCAGGGTATGCGACCGTGGCCGAATTCCCGTTGGCGGGATAGCGGTTCAAGGCGCGGTTGAGGGCGGCTTTAGCGCCGGCGCTGGGTCCTCGCCGGGGCCGGGCTACGGCCCTCGATATGACGGAAGTTGATGCGCCCCTTGCTCAGATCGTATGGCGAGAGTTCAAGCGTCACCTTGTCGCCTGCGAGGATGCGAATGCTGTGCTTGCGCATCTTGCCGGCCGTGTAGGCGACCAGCTTATGTCCGTTCTCGAGCAGGACGAGATAGCGTGCGTCGGGCAGAACTTCCATGACGACGCCTTGCATTTCGAGTAGTTCTTCTTTGGCCATGTGAACGCCTCCGGAAAAAATGAAAAAACAAAACCCGGCATAGGCCGGGTTTGCTCGGTGGCGCAGAAGGGCGGACGCTGTCCGCCGAAATGGGCCGCAGTGCGGTTTAGTCGGCTTCGCGGATGTTGGAAGCCTGCTTGCCTTTTTGTCCTTCAGTGATGTCGAAGGTCACGCGCTGGCCTTCTTTCAGGGTCTTGAAACCTTTCGACTGGATCGCCGAGAAGTGCGCGAAGAGGTCTTCGCCGCCGTTGTCCTGAGAGATGAAGCCGAAGCCCTTGGCATCGTTAAACCACTTGACTGTACCTGTTGCCATATTCCTGTATTTCCAAAAAATGTAGAAAGGGGCGAGCCCTTGTTTGAAGGCGAGGATCAAGAAAGCGAGGCAGAAAACGGGGAAGAGGTCTGCAGAACTGCAGGGGCTAACCAGAGAACAACAACACGAACTTGACAATCGCTGGCCGACACTATGCACGAAAAAAACGGTTTGTGCAAATAAATTGTTGATTTATATAAAATTCGGCAAGCGAATGGGGTTTTTCTCCGTTCGCGGCTTCTCGCCGGGAGTCACTGTTATCATGCGGGGCCGTATCACACTTGGATGCGTCCCGCCCCTGCGTAGCACCCAGGGTGCGTCTCGGACGGCACCACCCCATGAGTCAATCTGCCTCGTCCGCTACCCCCGAACTTCTCGCCGGCTATCCCGTCGGGCTCGTCGAGCCTGTCCTGCATCTGCTTGCCGACGGCCGGCTGGGCGAGGAACTGCAGCGCAGATACCCGCATCGCCATGCCGTGCGCTCGGACCGGGTGCTTTACGACTACGTGCTGACCATCAAGAACGAGTGCCTGCGCAACACGCCGCCGCTGAGCAAGGTGGTCTATGACAATTCGCTGCAGCTCGTCCGGCAGGCACTGGGGACGAACACGCGTGTCTCGCGCGTGCAGGGTGCGAAGCTCAAGGCAAAAAACGAAATCCGCATCGCCTCGATTTTTCGCGAGGCGCCGGAGGCGTTTCTGCGCATGATCGTCGTGCATGAACTGGCCCATCTCCGGGCGCGTGACCACGGCAAGGAGTTCTACCAGCTCTGCCGGCACATGGAGCCGGCGTATGCGCAGCTCGAGTTCGATCTTCGCGTCTGGCTGGTATGGCGGGACGCCGCCGCGATGTGATGTTTGTCTGCGGCCGGGGTATTCGGCGGGTGACGCGTTGATATTCAGTTTGGATCAGGGCACGATGCGCCCTCGTCATTCGTCCAATCCACTCGTTGCCACTGGCCAACCGTTTCCATCGTTATGTCCGCTTCCCGTGCCCTGTTGTTGTTCTTCGCCGTTTCCTTCCCGTTGCTCTGCGCTGCCTCAGGCGACAAGATCGAGATCAGGAAATTCACGACCGACGGATGCAGCCGGTTCCCCGACCATTCGCTCATCTCGAACCACGACTGGTGCCATTGCTGCGTTGCTCACGATCTGGCCTACTGGCGCGGCGGCACGGCGGAAGAGCGCCTTGCCGCCGATGAGGCTTTGCGCGATTGTGTCGAAGCGACAACCCACAATCGCGCCTTGGCCGACGTCATGTTCGCCGGCGTTCGGGCCGGTGGCGGACCGTACTTCTATACCAGCTATCGCTGGGGGTACGGCTGGAAGTACGGCCGCAACTACCGGCCCCTGTCTCCTGCAGAGTCGGCCGCAGTCGATACGATGCAGGCCGGCTACCTGGCGACAAACCCGGGTTTGTCCTGTTCGAAGGAACAACCCGATTCAGACGAGGATTCGGGTCGGTAGGCCTGACGGACTGGGTGGCATCTCAGGGCGAAACCGGTTTTTCGGCGCAGGCGCGGTCGAACAGTAGTTCGAGGCGCGGATGGACGCCGCGCATCTCGTCAACGACGGCGCGGGCCCAGTCGAAATAAGCCTGTTGTCGGACCAGCGACCAGCCCGCCGGAGGGCTGAGGGCGATGTCGCGAAGGTTGCAGATTTTGTCGGCCAACTTGACCAGTTGCGCTGGCCTGCTGATGGTCGCGGCGTGAACGATCTGCAGTCGCTTGCGTTCCGCCTTGGGCAACGATTTGTTGTCAGTGACCTCCATGACGAGATCGGCGATGACCTGCCCGAACTCGCTGGTCAGTTCTTCGACGGTCGTGTCGGTGTCCTCGATCGTGTCGTGCAGGACGGCGGCGATCAGCACTGCTTCGTCATCGATTCCGGCCTCGTTGGCCAGTACGTTGGCCAGGGCGATCGGGTGATTGATGTAAGGCGATGCCGCGATGTCCTTGCGTCGCTGGTCGCGGTGCTTGTGGGCGGCAAACGCCAGGGCGGAGATCAGTCTGTTCATCGGTGTGTTCATCTGATTTCGGCAGCTCCAACGGCGCGATGCTCGGTCAGCCAGTGCAGGGCTTCCTCGAGACCGCCGACGACAACGGCTGCGCAGGCTTCGGCGAGCATCAGGTTGATCGGGTGGCCGAAGTCTTCGATCAGTTGCTCGTCGCGGTCCCGCCAGTCCTGCCGTGCTGCGTCGTAACGGGTTTCGCCATGCAGCCGGGCAACGCGCTCCCGCAGTGTTTCACCCCGGGTGAGATAGCCGATCACCGGCTTTCCCAGCGCTGAAGCAAAGCCGACTTCGAATGCGGTGCCGGAGTCGACTTCCGGTCCGCGAAAGGGATCCAGATTGGCCAGCACGACATCGGCCTCGTTGATCATGGCCACGTTCGTCCGGAAAATTCCCGCGGACGTTGTGGCCGACTGGTCGTACGGATGGAGCGGCGCGTAGCCATAACGCTGGCACAGGGCCTTGTGGCGAAGCGCCAGATCCCCGGCGTCGGGACGGAATACATCCGGACCGGCAAGGTAGATCGCTGTCATGTGGCCGGAAGCATGCGCACTTCGCGCTGCGGGAACGGAATTGCGATGCCATGTTCGCGGAAGGATAACAGCACAGCCTGGTTTATCTCGCTTGTCGCGCGCTCGAAATCCGGGACCGCCACCCAGGGGTTGATGTTGAGCGCGATGCTGAAATCGGCCAGCCTGGCCACGCCGATCACCGGTTTCGGATCCTGCAGCACCCGCGGGTTGTTCTGCAGGACCGACTCGATCAGCTGAAGGGCCGCGTCGATATCGGTACCGTAGGCGACGCTGACGGAGAGGGCAAGACGACGGATCTGCCCGCAGTTGTGCAGGATTTCGCCGACGATCTTGCGGTTGGGAATGACCACCCGCGACCGGTCGGGGTGTCCGAGGGTGGTAGTGAACAGGTTGATTTCGAGCACTTCACCTTCTTCGTCGCCGATCGAGATGTAGTCGCCGATGTGGAAGGGTTGCGTGAAGATGATGGTCAACCCGGCGACGACGTTGCCGAGCACGCCCTGCAGGGCCAGCGCGACGCCAGCGCCGGCAACACCGAGGCCGGCGACCAGCGGCAGGAGTTCGACGCCAAGGTTCTGCATGGCCATGATCACGAAGAGGCCGAACACCACGATCTCGGCGATGCGCTCGAACAGTGCGCGTACCGGCAATTCGAGCCGGAAACGCTCAAGCAGACGGCCGGTCATTTTCCCGCACCAGCGGGCGGCAAGGTAGCCGGCGAAAAGGATCAGGGCCGCGACGAGCAGCTTCGGCCCGAATTTGACCGCCATGTCGATGGCGGACGCCCTGGCCTGATCCAGCGAATGGAATTGGTCTCCCATGATGTTTGCCCTTTATTGGAAGAATGCAGGATGCAAGTGTAGCGCAGCTGGATGAGGCCGTGCCGGTGCTGCGGTCGACAGTCAGGTTGCCAGACCACGGCAAAACAACGATCATGGCGGAAAAACAACGGACCGTGCTTCCTGCAATCATGGACTTCCCTTTGGCTCAGAACGTCGAGCTCGATTTCTTTCGCCAGCTGTGGGAGAAATCGAACGATCCATTCTGGTTATGCGAATGTGTCGGCGACGATTTCGTGGTCATTGCGGTCAATCCGGCCGAAGGGCTGGTCGACGCAAGCATCGTTCCGGGCCTGTCGCTTCGCGCCTACTTCGGCGAAGGCAGTGAGGCGGATGAGTTGCTTTCCGGTTACTTCGAATGCCGTGATACTGCCCGGACGGTGCTTTTTCGTCAGCAAGCCGTCATCAATGGTGTCGAGCGCCTCTTCCACTCCCTGCTGGTGCCGGTGACCGACGCGCGGGGGCGGGTGACGCACATCTGCGGGACCGGGCGCGATCTGAGCCAGTTCCTGCAGGCGCAACGGGCCCTGGAAGCGTTGAACAAGCAGCTCGAGGCGCGCGTGGCCGAGCGGACGCAGGCGCTGAACCAGGCCAATGCCGACTTGCGCGAGGCCAACCGCGTGCTGGAGCAACTGGCGCGGTCGGATAGTCTGACTGCGCTCGCCAACCGGCGGTGTTTTTTTGAGCAGGCCGGTGCCGAAGTTCTCCGGGCGCGGCGCTATCGCCATCCGTTGTCCTTGCAGATGCTCGACATCGACCACTTCAAGTCGATCAACGACCGTTTCGGCCATGCCGCCGGCGACAACGTCATCCGGGCGATCGCCGGTATCCTGCGCGATAACCTGCGGCACACCGACCTGGCCGCGCGGATCGGTGGCGAAGAACTTGCGGTCCTGCTGCCTGAAACCGACATCGTTGCGGCGGAACATCACGCCGAGCGACTGCGCGAGACCATCGCCTCGCACGATTTCGGCGGCGGACTACCGGAAATTACGGTCAGCATTGGCGTGTCGCGCGTAGGGGCGGATGAAACGACCATCGAGGCGGCACTATTGCGCGCAGACAATGCGCTTTACCGGGCGAAACAGTCGGGACGCAACCGTGTTTGCATCAGCGACGGCGGCGAGATGCCATCGTCAGTTAGTCAGGCGATGCATGGAGTGGGCGCCGGCCAGCCTGGCGCCGTGCGCTAGGGCTTGGCCAGGTAGGCGAGCAACTGCTGTGCCGCGGCATTCGGCGTGGTGACGCCGTCGGCGACCTGCGCGGACAGTTTCGGCAGTGCCGTGTGCACCTGCGGGTGATGCTTGAACATCTGATGCAGGCCGGATTCGATCAGGCTCCACATCCAGTCGAGCGCCTGTTTCTGGCGCTTGGTCGCGAGTTCGCCGGTCTGGGTGGTGATCTCCCGGTAGCGTTCGATTTCGCCCCAGAATTCGGCCATGCCTTCCTTGTGGAGCGCGCTGACGCCGATGACCGGCGGGCGCCAGTTGGGCGACGTGGGGCGCAGCATGTGCAGTGCCTGCTTCCATTGCGCGCGGGCGACGGCTGCCGCCTTGGGATCGATGTCGCATTTGTTGATGGCCACCAGGTCGGCGATTTCGACGATGCCTTTCTTGATGGCTTGCAGGTCGTCGCCGGCGTTCGGCAACTGGACCAGCGTGAAGATGTCGACCATGCCGGCGACGGTGGTTTCGCTTTGCCCGACACCGACCGTTTCGACAATGATCACGTCGTAGCCGGCCGCTTCGCAGGCCAGCATGGCTTCCCGGGTCTTTTCTGCGACGCCGCCGAGCGAGCCCGCTGACGGGCTGGGCCGGATGAACGCCTCGACGCGCTGACAGAGGGACTCCATGCGCGTCTTGTCGCCGAGAATGGAACCCCCGGAAACCGAAGAAGAAGGATCAACCGCGAGAACCGCGAGATGATGGCCCCGATCGATCAGGTAATTGCCGAGGGCTTCGATGAACGTCGATTTCCCGGCGCCAGGAACGCCGGAAATGCCGACGCGGATGGCATGCCCCGTGTGCGGCAGCAGCGCGCCGATGACTTTCTGCGCGCGCCGCTGGTGATCCGCCCGGGTAGACTCGATCAGAGTGATGGTTTTAGCGAGTGCTCGCCGCTGTTTTGCCAGAACGCCGTCTACCAGGTGTTGGTCGGCGGCCTCCAGTGTGCCTGTGGTCGAAACACTCGCGTCCATCTGCTGCTACTCCTAGTTGCTTAGGCCTTGGCGGCCTTCTTGATTTCTTCCAGAACCTTGCGGGCGGAATCTTCGACGCGGGTACCCGGTCCGAAGACGGCCTTGGCGCCGCCTGCGAACAGTGCATCGTAGTCCTGTGCCGGGATGACGCCGCCGGCGAAGACGATGATGTCGTTGGCGCCTTGATCCTTCAAAGCCTGGACGAGTTGCGGGACCAGGGTCTTGTGACCGGCGGCCAGCGACGAACAGCCGATGGCATGCACGTCGTTCTCGATGGCCTGACGGGCGGCTTCTTCCGGAGTCTGGAAGAGCGGGCCGACGTCGATGTCGAAGCCGAGGTCGGCATAGGCCGTAGCCACCACCTTGGCGCCGCGGTCATGGCCGTCCTGGCCGAGCTTGGCGATCATGATGCGCGGACGGCGTCCGTGCTCGGCGGCGAACTGCTCGACATCCGCCTTGATCGATTCCCAGGTTTCGATACCTTGCACGACACCTCCGTAAACACCCGAAATGGTCTGGTTGTTGGCGCGGAAGCGACCGAAGATTTTCTCCAGCGCATCCGAGACTTCGCCGACCGTGGCGCGCAGGCGCATGGCCTTGACGGTCAGGTCGAGCAGGTTGCCTTCGCCGGTCTCGGCACACTTGGTCAGTGCGTCGAGGGCTGCCTGAACGGCGGCGGCGTCACGCGTTTCGCGGATCTTCTTGATGCTGGCGATCTGCGACTCGCGCACGGCGTGGTTGTCGATGTCGAGGATGTCGATCGCGTCTTCCTTGGCCAGCTTGTACTTGTTGACGCCGACGATGACCTTCTTGCCGGAGTCGATGAGCGCTTGCGTTTCGGCCGCGCACTTCTCGACTTCCATCTTGGCCCAGCCGGATTCGACCGCCTTGACCATGCCGCCCATCTTGTCGATCTCTTCGATGATCGTCCACGCCTTGTCGGCCATTTCCTGGGTCAGCTTTTCCATCATGTAGGAGCCGGCCCACGGATCGACGACGTTGCAGATCTTGGTTTCTTCCTGGATGACGATCTGCGTGTTGCGGGCGATACGTGCCGAGAATTCGGTCGGCAGGGCGATCGCTTCGTCGAGCGCGTTGGTGTGCAGCGACTGGGTGCCGCCGAAGACGGCTGCCATGGCTTCGATCGTGGTGCGGATCACGTTGTTGTACGGATCCTGCTCGGTCAGCGACCAGCCGGAGGTCTGGCTGTGCGTACGCAGCATCATCGACTTCGGGCTCTTGGCGCCGAAACCGGACATGATGCGGTGCCACAGCAGACGGGCGGCGCGCATCTTGGCGATTTCGAGGTAGAAGTTCATGCCGACGGCCCAGAAGAACGACAGGCGGCCAGCGAAGACGTCAACGTCCATACCCGATTCGATACCGGTGCGGACATACTCTTTACCGTCGGCCAGCGTGAAGGCCAGTTCGATCGCCTGGTTGGCGCCGGCTTCGGAGATGTGGTAGCCGGAGATCGAGATCGAGTTGAACTTCGGCATGTGCTGCGCGGTGTACCCGAAGATGTCCGAGATGATCTTCATCGACGGCTTCGGCGGATAGATGTAGGTGTTGCGAACCATGAACTCCTTGAGGATGTCGTTCTGGATCGTGCCGGACAGCTTGTCCTGCGGAACGCCCTGCTCTTCGGCGGCAACGATGTAGCCGGCGAGGACCGGGAGAACGGCGCCGTTCATGGTCATCGAGACGGAGACCTTGTCGAGCGGGATGCCGTCGAACAGCACCTTCATGTCCTCGACCGAGTCGATCGCCACGCCGGCCTTGCCGACGTCGCCGACGACGCGAGGATTGTCGGAGTCGTAACCGCGGTGCGTCGCGAGGTCGAAAGCGACCGAGACGCCCTGGCCGCCTGCGGCCAGCGCCTTGCGGTAGAACGCGTTGGATTCGGTGGCGGTGGAGAAGCCCGCGTACTGGCGGATCGTCCAGGGGCGACCAGCGTACATGGTGGCTTGCGGGCCGCGGATGTACGGGGCGAGGCCCGGCAGCGTGTCGGTGTAGGGCAAGTCGGCAACGTCAGCCTTGGTATACAGCGGCTTGACCGTGATGCCTTCGGAGGTGACCCACTTGATGTTTTCTACGTCACCGCCGGGAGCGGTTTTCGATGCGGCTTTTTTCCATGCATCCAGATTCGACGAATCCGCGAAGACTGGCTTGTTCTCGGTGGACATGACTTTACCTTTCAGGAAGTAAAAACTTTGGGCGTTTTTTCAACCAGAAATGCGGTCGTCAGTCGGATGCAGCAGGCGCCGTAACGCGGTTGAAACCTCGCCGTGAGCCCGCAATGCTACTCTTCCGGGTGGGGTGAGGCAAGGCGAAAGCCAGTCTCCAGCAAGCAAATGCGGAAATCCGAAGTAGGTAAAGATGGGCGTGCAGGCAGCGATTCGGTAGTCGCGCGAATAATGATCTTGCGGAAACGATGAGCCGGGTGGACTACACGTTCAGGCGAAAAGTTTCCACAACATGCGTCCGGCCAGAACGATCAGCAGTCCGGCGAAGATCCGCTTCAGCGTGGCGACCGGGAGACGGTGCGCTGTCCGCGCTCCGAAGGGGGCGGCGAGCATGCTGAACGGAATCATCCAGAGCAGTGCCGGAAGGTAGATGTAGCCAAAACTGCCTGGTGGCAACTGCGGTTGGCTCCAGCCGTTGTAGATATAACCCAGCGAGCCGCCGGCGGCGATCGGGAAGCCGACGGCGGCCGAGGTGCCGATCGCCTTTTGTACTTTGACGTTGCACCAACTCAGGAAAGGTACGGTCAGCGCGCCGCCGCCGATTGCCACCAGCGAGGAAATCGAGCCGATGCCGACGCCGGTGCAGAAAACCCCGAAACGCCCGGGCAATTCCCTCGCCGCCTTGGGCTTTAGGTTGAGGATCATCTGCGCCGCGACGAAGCAGACGAAGGCGGTGAAGAAAATCGCCAGTGGGCGCGAGGGCACGCGTGAAGCGAGTTGCGTGCCGAGCAGCGTGCCGGCCAGGATGCCCGGGGCAATCTGCATGACGACCGGCCAGAGGACGGCCCGGTGCCGGTGATGGGCGCGCAGGCTCGAAATCGAGGTGAACAGAATGGCGGCCATCGAGGTACCGAGCGCCATATGGAGGGCTTCGGTGGCAGGGAAGCCGCTCTGCGAGGCGAAGATCATGGTCAGGGTCGGGACCATGATCAGTCCGCCGCCAATGCCCAGCAACCCCGCTGAAAATCCAGAAAAAACGCCCAGTCCAACGTAGGCCAGCCACCACTCCATCGTGTTCTCCGTCGTTACAGCCGGGCTTCGAGGATCGCCTGCATCTGCATACGGTCGAGCGTGATCGGGCTGTTCTTGTTGTTCGATTTGTCGAGGATGCGCGGCAGATCGTCGCGGCTGACGCCGTAGGCCGATAGTTTTGCGATGCCGGTGGCGGCGATCCAGCGGTCGAGCGTCTGCAGCAGCAGGTCGCAGCCGGCTTCGGTGGTCGCCGGCGCTTCACCCGAGAGGATGGCGCCGGCCCGGGCGTGCTTTTCCAGCGCGATCCGGTTTGTTGCAGGATCACGGCGCAGGGCCTGGAGGTTGGCCTGCGTGGCGGCGCCGATCAGCGTGCCGCAGACGACGCCGTGGGGAATCGGGAAGAAGCCGCCGATCGGCCCGGCGAAACCGTGCACCACGCCGAGTCCGGCGTTGGCCAGCACGATGCCCGAGAGCAGGGCGGCGTAGGCCATGTGGCTGCGCGCGACGAGATCGTTCGCGCCATTTTCAAATGCTGGAAGGAATCCCGCGGCGACGTGTTCCAGCCCGCTCAGCGCCAGGGCGTCGGTCATCGGCGAGGCCTTGCTCGACACATAGGCTTCGAGCAGTTGGGTCAGTGCATCGAGACCGCAGGCGGCGGTGACATCGGCCGGGCAACTCAGTGTCAGCTCCGGATCGACGAGGGCGATGTCCGGGACGAAGTTGTCGTGGCGCAGCGAACTCTTGTAGCCGTCCGCGCCGATGCTGCTCAGTACCGCGTTCTTGGTTGCCTCGGCACCGGTTCCGGACGAGGTCGGCACGGCGATGTAGGGAGTCTTGCGCCCGTCGTGTTTTCGCGTGTCGACGCATTCGAGGAACGGAACGACCGACCCCTCCTGCGGCAGCATGGCCGAGATGGCCTTGCCGGCGTCCAGCGGGCTGCCGCCACCGATGCCGACGACGCAGTCGATGTGCGCGTCGCGGAAACTGGCGACCGTCGTGTCGACAAACTCGGGAGAGGGTTCGCCGGTGACCGCACAGTGGTGGGCCTGGATGCCGGCCGCAGCGATTTCGTCAGTAAGGCGTTGATGGTGGCCAGAACGCAGGAAGGATGTTGATCCGGTGACCAGCAGAACGTTCCTGCCGTGTTGGGCGATCAGTCTTGGCAGTAGTGAAAGTCTTCCGGGGCCGAAATGAATTTCCGGCATGCGGGTGAAACTGAAGTCGGCGATGTCGATCATGGTGGGCACAGTGTGAAAGGCTGAAAAAAATCCGGGGGAAGCCCGGGATTCTATGTCATGTGCGCCCGGCGCGGACGCACTCATGCGGGTGGAAATCCCGCTTCCATGAACCCGGGACGCAGGGTGCGCGCGCTCGACTGGGCGCAGTGTGCGGCGAAGTCGATGGCGGCGGCGAGCGTGGTTTCGGGGATGGGCGAGCCGGACAGCTGGTTCCCGGCAAGCAGCGTGGACACCAGTGCGGCCAGGAAAGTATCGCCGCAGCCGATGGTGCTGAGCGTTTCCGTGACGGGTAGCGGTTGTACAGGGTGCTCCCGCAGGCATCCGCACGAAGCGGCGAGAACGCTGTTGGCGCCGCGGGTGAGGACGAAGGTGGTTGCCGGGTAGCAGCGGGAGACGTCGGCTACGGCCGTTGCCAGTTCCGGGGCGAGGGTGGTGTCGGCCAGCACGCCGCTGTGCTCCCCGCCGGCGAACGACGCATCGAGGAAGGCGGCGGCGAACTCGGCGAGATTGATCTTGACCAATGCCGGCTCGGTCTGCATCGCATCGCGCAGGGCCGCCTGTTGCAGGTCGATGGCGACGGGGGTGCTGCGTGCCCGGGCCTGCTCGGCCAGACGTGTCTGGTAGCCGGCGGGAAAGCCGGGGGCCATCGAACCGGCGATGATCAGCGCTCCCGTGTCGGGAAGCAGTTCGGCGAAGGCGGCATCCATCGCCCTGACGCTTGCCTCATCGACAGGGGCGGTGGGTTCGACGAGTTCGGTTACCCGCCGTCCGCCGTTCGTGTTCATCTCGATGACCGAGGTGCAGGTGCGCAGCATGCCGGACGCCGGAACCAGTCGGAGGTTGAGGCCTTCCTTGCCGGCGAGGGCTAGGATCTCCTCGCCGTTGTCTCCTCCCTGGCCCAGGCAGACGGCATTCCGTCCCAGGCGCTGGAGTACCCGGCAGGCATTGACTCCCTTGCCTGCGACGTCCACAACGACGTTTTGCAGGCGGTTGACCTCGCCGAGAGTCAGCGCGTCGATCGTTACGGTGCGTTGCAGGCCGGGACTGAGGCAGATGCAAAGAATCATGAAGAGATTCCGTGTGTTGGATGAAAAAAGACCCGGCAAAACATACCGGGTCTTTGCAGCGGAGCTGTCGTTGCCTTAGGCGGCGATCACGCCCTCGACTGCTTCAGCGACCTTGGCGGCAGTGACGCCGAGGTATTCGAAGACCTGCGCGGCAGGGCCGCACTCGCCGAAGCGGTCGATACCGACGACCGCGCCTTCGAGGCCGACGTACTGGCGCCAGTAGCCGGTGACGCCGGCTTCGACGGCGACGCGCGGAACGCCGCGCGGCAGCACGTCGCTGCGGTAGGAGGCGTCCTGCTGGTCGAAGAGGAACGGCGACGGCATCGAGACGACGCGCACCGGCACGCCCTTCTCGGCGAGTGCCTTCTGTGCTTCGATGGCCAGCGAGACTTCCGAACCGGTGGCGATGATCACCGCCTTCGGCGTACCCGCGCAGTCCTTCAGCACGTAGCCGCCCTTGCGGATGGCGGCGATCTGCGCCTCATCGCGTGCCTGGTGTGCCAGGTTCTGGCGGGTGAGGATCAGCGCGGTCGGGGTCTGCTGGTGCTCCAGGGCGACCTGCCAGGCGACGAAGGCTTCGACGCTGTCGCACGGACGCCAGACGTCGAGGTTCGGCACCATGCGCAGGGTGGCGGTCTGCTCGACCGGCTGGTGCGTCGGGCCGTCTTCGCCGACGCCGATCGAGTCGTGGGTGAACACGTAGATCGGGTTGATCTTCATCAGCGCGGCCATGCGGATGGCGTTGCGGGCGTACTCGGAGAACATCAGGAAGGTGCCGCCGTAGGGGCGGAAGCCACCGTGCAGGACGGCACCGTTCATGATCGCGGCCATGCCGAATTCGCGCACGCCGTAGTGGATGTAGTTGCCGCCCTGGTCGATGCTGCCCGGCGTCACGTCGCGGCAACCCTTCCACATTGTCAGGTTGGACGGCGCGAGGTCGGCCGAGCCGCCAAGGAATTCCGGAACCAGCGGCGCGAGCGCCTGGATGGCGTTCTGCGAGGACTTGCGAGTGGCGATGACTTCGGCCTTCTCGACGATGGCCTTCAGGGTCTCGGCGGACTTGGCAGCGTAGTCGGCGGCGAGTTCGCCCTTCATGCGGCGCTCGAATTCGGCGGCGAGTTCCGGGAAGGCGGCGCGGTAGGCGGCGAACTTCTCGTTCCACACGGCCTGGGCCTTGGCGCCGGAGTCGCGTGCGTCCCACGCGGCGCGGACGTCCTGCGGCACTTCGAACGGGCCGTCGGTGATGCCCAGCGCCGCACGCGTGGCGGCGACTTCGTCCTTGCCGAGCGGGGCGCCGTGCACGTCATGGGTGCCGGCCTTGTTCGGCGAGCCCTTGCCGATGACGGTCTTGCAGCAGATCAGCGTCGGCTTGTCGTTCTGCGCCTTGGCGGCAGCGATGGCGCGGTCGACGGCGTCGACATCGTGGCCGTCGACGTTGCGGATGACGTTCCAGCCATAGGCTTCGAAGCGCTTCGGCGTGTCGTCGGTGAACCAGCCGTCGACGTGGCCGTCGATGGAGATGCCGTTATCGTCGTACAGCGCGATCAGCTTGGATAGCTTCCAGGTGCCGGCCAGCGAACAGGTTTCATGCGAGATGCCTTCCATCATGCAGCCGTCGCCGAGGAAGGTGTAGGTGTAGTGGTCGACGATCGCGTGCCCGTCGCGGTTGAACTCGGCGGCGAGCAGCTTCTCGGCGAGCGCCATGCCGACGGCGTTGCTGATGCCCTGACCGAGCGGACCGGTGGTCGTTTCGACGCCCGCGGTGTGGCCGACTTCGGGGTGGCCCGGGGTCTTGCTGTGCAGTTGGCGGAATTTCTTCAGCTCGTCGAGCGGCAGGTCGTAGCCGGTCAGGTTCAGCAGCGAGTAGATGAGCATCGAGCCGTGACCGTTCGACAGAACGAAGCGGTCGCGATCGGCCCACTTCGGGTCGGCCGGGTTGTGTTGCAGGTGGCGATTCCACAGCGCCACCGCGATTTCCGCCATGCCCATCGGGGCGCCCGGGTGACCGGAGTTGGCTGCCTGTACACCGTCAATCGACAGAACGCGGATGGCGTTCGCCAGCGAAGCCTGAGAAACCATGTGTCATCACTCCTGAAGCGAGAAAGAAAACGGAACAGGCCGCCGGCGTTCGAAAACAGCGCGATGTCGGATCGGCCAGGCTAACGATTTGTGGCTTTACAAAAGTATTTTATTTTATCCAAATGTTACTGTCTTGTCAGCAAGCCTCGGCGGTCTCCAGGACAAAACGGTGCAACACGTCGGCAATGCCGTCGCTGTCGTTGGAGCCGGTCACCCAGTCGGCGCTGTCGCGCACTTCCTGGCGGCTGTTGCCCATGGCGACGCCCAGACCGGCGAGTTCGAGCATCTCCTTGTCGTTGTTCTGGTCGCCGAAGGCGATGACTTCGTGCGCCTCGATTCCGCGCTGAGCGATGAATTCGGCGAGGCGGTGGCCCTTGCTGATCCCGGCGCGGGAGATGTCGAGGCGATTGCCCGCGGATCTTACGCAGCTCAGTTCGGGGCGGCCGCGGATGACCTTTTCGAAATGTTCGAGTGCGGCGACGTCTTCGCTGGCGACCAGGAATTTCCAGAGCACGCCGGCCTCGTCGATCACCCGCTCGAAGGAATCCACCGGCTCGACCCGTGGGCGGAGCGGCTCGGGGAGCGTGGCCGCCCAGCCGAGCAGGCCGGTCATGTGCGCGCCGTGCGTCTCGTAGGTCATCGCCTCGTCGATGTAAATCATGGCGTGCACCGGATGCTCGCGGACGATCGAAAGCAGCAGGCGGGCCTCGTTGCGGGTTAGTGGATTACCGGTGAGTGGCTTATTATTACTAAAGTCATAGACGTAGGTGCCGTTACAGCAGATTGCGGGCAGTTCCAGATTCAGTTGGTGCCAGTAGGCGCGGGCTGCCGTGTGGTGGCGGCCGGTGACGATCATGGCCTGCACGCCGCGTTTCCGGATGTGTTGCAGAGCGTCGAGGGTTTGCTGCCGGATCTGCAGGTTGCTGTCGAGCAGCGTGCCATCCAGATCGAGGGCAACCAGGCGGAACGTCATGGGGTCTCCGGAGTAAGAAGTGCGCGCGGGGATGGCACAACCGACGAGTATACCGGTAAAGACAGGCAAAGCCGGCTTGCTCCTTCGTATTTCCGGAGGCTAGTATTGAAACAGGGTAAAGATAAATACTTCCGGCGTTCTCAGCCGGAGGCTTTACGGGCAGAGGCTTGAACAATGGCACTTTACGAGATGCGCAAGTTCGTCGCGCCGGAGTTCATCTTCGGAGTCGGATCGCGGCGGCGGGTCGGCTTCTACGCCAAGAACATGATGGCGCGGCGGGTGCTTGTCGTCAGCGATGCCGGGGTGATCGCCGCCGGCTGGCTGAAGGACGTGCAGGACGATCTCGCCGAATTCGGCATCGAGTCGGTCGTATTCAAGGATCTGACGCCCAACCCGAAGGACTACGAGGTCATGGCCGGTGCCGAGTTGTACGCGCGGGAGCGGTGCGACGTGATCGTGGCGCTCGGTGGCGGCAGCGTGATCGATTGTGCCAAGGCCATCGGTGTCGTGCATACCAATGAGATCGATGTGCGCGAGTTCGAGGGCATCGACAAGATCGAGCTTCCCGGTCCGCCGCTGATCTGCATACCGACCACCGCGGGTACCGCCGCCGACGTCTCGCAGTTCTGCATCATCGTGAACTCGGATGAGCGCTACAAGATGGCGATCATCAGCAAGACCGTTGTCCCGGACGTCGCGCTGATCGACCCTGAAACGACAACGACCATGGCGCCGTACCTGACGGCGTGTACCGGGCTCGATGCGTTGACGCACGCCATCGAGGCGTACGTGTCAACCGCCAGTTCCCCGGTGGCCGATGTGCATGCGCTGGAGGCCATCCGGCTGGTCTGGAACAACCTTGAACAGGCGGTGTTGTCTCCGGATCGGGTCGAAGCGCGGGAAAACATGCTGCTGGCCAGTCTGCAGGCCGGGTTGGCTTTTTCCAACGCGAGCCTCGGGGCGGTGCATGCCCTGGCGCATTCCCTCGGCGGCTATCTCGACCTGCCGCACGGCGAGTGCAATGCCCTGCTCCTGGAGCATGTCACACGGTTCAACATGACAGCGGCGATCGAGCGCTTCCGCCGGGTGGGCGAGGCGATCGGGATCGATTCGCGCGGAATGGGGGAGCAGGAACTCTCACGGAGAATCACGGAAGCGTTGTCGTCGCTGCGCCGGCGGGTCGGCATCGTCGACGCGTTGGCGGCGCGTGGGGTCAGCGTCACGGATATTCCACAACTGACCCGGCACGCGATCAACGATGCATGCATCGTGACCAACCCGCGCCGCGTTGTCGTCGGCGATGTCAAGGCGATTTATGGCGAAGCCCTCTGATCCGCGCGACTGGGAGGAACAGAAGAGCCAAATCGTCGGCTTGGGGGAGCGTTCGTTCCGCAAAAGCTATTACCCGCAGTTGCGGGAAAACCTCGACCGGCTGGAGCGCTTTCGCACCCTGCTCGACCGGACGAGCGACTGCGTGGTCCTGATCTCGCTACCGGACGGAACGGTCTGCGATGCCAATGCGGCGCTCGGGCAACTGCTCGGGCGCTCCTCGGTGACGCTGGTCGGCGAGCCGTTCGTGGCGCTGGGGCTGGGGGATGCCGCTGAAATCGTCGAGACCTTGAGCGTCGAGTCGCGTCAGGAGCGCGATTCCGGCGCGATACCCTCGCATTCCGACGTAACCGAGTTCCACCGTGACGGACAGTCGGTCTGGCTGGAGTTGACCTATCGCTTGGCGACGCTCGAAGGCCGCAGCTACGGCGTCATCGTCGGGCGCGATATCACCGAGCGGAAGCGGGCGCACGAAATGGTGGCGTCGCTCCTTGCCGAAAAGGAGGCCCTGCTCGACAACGCGCTGGTCGGCATCGCCATGGTGCGCGAGCGGGTGTTCGTGTCGTGCAACCGGCGCCTTGAAGAAATGCTTGGCTTGCCGCCGGGCAGGGTGGTCGGGCGATCGACACGGATTCTGTACACCAGCGATGCAGCCTTCGCGGAGAGCGGTGAAGATGCCTATGCCCAGCTCGACGCCGGGCAGAGCTATTCCTTCGCGGAGTTGATGGCGCGGGTCGACGGGAGCACCTTCTGGGGCGAATTGGCCGGGCGCTGTGTCGATCCGGCCAAACCGGAGCTGGGCAGCATCTGGATCATCTCCGACGTCACCGAGCGCAAACAGGCCGAGGCCCGGGCCGAGTACCTGTCGTACCACGATGCGCTGACCGGCCTGCCCAATCAGGCGCTGTTGAAGGACCGCATGCAGCAGGCCATGGCCTTTGCGCATACCAGCGGCACTAAACTGGCGCTGATGATCATCGACCTCGACCGGTTCAAGACGATCAATGACTTCCTCGGCCACGCCGCTGGCGATCGCCTGCTCGTCGACCTCGCCGGGCGAATCTCGACGCATGTGCGGAGTACCGATACCTTGAGCCGGCAAGGGGGAGACGAGTTCCATCTGCTGCTTTCCAACCTTTCCGAACCCGACGCGATCGTGACCTTTCTCGGCGAGCTGATGGATGACCTGCAGCAGCCGTTCCGGATCGATGGCCAGGAATTGACCACCTCGGTTTCCGTCGGCGTGGCGATTTTTCCGGAGGACGGCGCCGATTTCGAGACGCTGCTTAAGAAGGCGGACATGGCGATGTTTCGTGCCAAGGACGCCGGCCGCAACACGTACCGCTTCTTCAACGAGGAAATGAACGAGGACGCGGTCGAGCAGATCACCATTCATGCCGGCCTGTGGCGGGCGCTGGAAGCCGAACAGTTCGTCCTGCACTACCAGCCGCAGATCGAAATTGCCAGTGGCCGGCTGATCGGCGCGGAGGCGCTGCTGCGCTGGTGCCATCCGGATCTCGGCCTGGTCTCGCCGGGACGCTTCATCCCGGTCGCCGAGGAAACGGGGCTGATCGTGCAGATCGGCGACTGGGTGTTGCGCGAGGCGTGCCGCGAGGCGATGCGCTGGCGCGAGGCCGGAAAAGGTGGGTTGATCGTGGCGGTTAATCTCTCGGCGATCCAGTTCAAGCGCGGCGACATCGAACAGTCCGTCGCGCGGGCGCTGGAGGAAAGCGGCCTGGATCCGCATCTGCTGGAACTGGAGCTGACCGAATCGATCCTGATCCGCGACAGCGAAAACGTCCTCGCGGCGGTGAAACGGCTCAAGCAGATGGGCGTCAAGCTGTCGATCGACGATTTCGGCACGGGCTACTCCAGCCTGGCCTACCTGAAGCGCTTCGAGGTCGACAAGCTGAAGATCGACCAGACCTTCGTGCGTGATCTGGTTCCCAATTCGGAAGATGCGGCGATCGTGCGCGCGATCATCCAGATGGCGCGCAGCCTCGGGCTGAAGACGATCGCCGAAGGCGTCGAGAGCCAGCACGTGCTTGATCTGCTCGGCTTGATCGAGTGCGACGAGGTTCAGGGTTACCACTGCGGCCGCCCGATGGCCGCGGCGGCATTCCGGGAGTTTCTGACCGGACGCTGAGCGCCGCATTGGCGTAACGTCGGCACAACGACGGGGCTGCGTCGGCGTAGAATGCCGCCCATGCCTGAACTCATACTCAACCCCGGCAAGGAGCGTTCGCTCTTTCGCCGTCATCCCTGGATTTTCGAAGGCTCGGTCGCCCGCCTGAACGGTCGCGCGCGGCCGGGCGATACGGTTGACGTGATCGACGCCGACGGGCGCCGGCTGGCGCGGGCGGCGTGGAGTCCGAAGTCGCAGATTCGCGCGCGCGTGTGGAGCTTCGATCCGGAGGCGATTATCGACGATGCCTTCTTCAAGCGGCGTGTCGCCGATGCCGTGGCGCGTCGGCAGGCTATGCCGCAACTGGCGGGTCAGGACGGCATGCGCCTGATTCACGGCGAATCGGATGGGCTGCCGGGGGTGATCGCCGACCGTTACGGCGACACGATCTGCCTGCAATTGACCGCCGCCGGCCCGGACAAGTGGCGTAACGCCATCGTCGGTGCGCTGGTCAAGGCGACCGAGGCGTTGGGTGTCGCCCGCATCTACGAGCGTTCCGATTCCGACGTGCGCGGTCTCGAAGGGCTGGAGCCCGTCACCGGCTGGGCCTACGGCGAGGCACCGGAAAGCAGTCTGTCGATCGACGAGAACGGGGTGCGTCTCGGTGTCGACGTTGTCGGCGGGCACAAGACCGGCTTTTACCTCGACCAGCGCGACAACCGTCTGCTGACGCGCGATCTGGCGGCCGGCAAGCGCGTGCTCAATTGTTTCTGCTACACCGGCGGCTTCTCGCTGCAGGCGTTGGCTGGCGGTGCGGAGCAAGTCCTGTCGATCGATTCGTCCGGACCGGCGCTGGCTGGCGCACGGGCCAACCTGGCGATGAATCCGCACCTCGACGCGTCGCGCGCCGAATGGCTCGAAGCGGACGTCTTCGAGGCGCTGCGTGTGTTCCGGAAGGAGGCGCGCCGCTTCGACCTGATCGTCCTCGATCCGCCGAAGTTCGCGCCGTCGGCCGCGCATGCCGACCGCGCCGCGCGCGCCTACAAGGACATCAACCTGCTCGGTTTCCGGCTGCTCAATCCGGGTGGCTACTTGCTGACCTATTCGTGCTCGGGCGGTATCGGGCTGGAACTCTTTCAGAAGATCGTCGCCGGCGCGGCGGTCGATGCGAGGCGCGACGCGCGCATCCTGCGCCGGCTCTCCGCCGGCCCCGATCACCCCGTCGCCCTGCATTTTCCTGAGGGCGAGTATCTCAAGGGATTGCTGATCCAGGCTGACTGAGCGCGCATTGATCGGCCATAGACAATGAAGTCCACTATCCGTCTGAACGCCACGCTGCTGCGCCTGATCGGCGTGCAGATCTGCATGAACGGCTGCATGGCCGGAATCCGCATGGCGGCGCCGCTGCTGGCCCTGCGCGCTGGCTACAGTGCGGCGACAGTCGGCATCCTGCTCGCGCTGTTTGCCTTCGTGCAGTTGTTCCTGGCCATTCCGGCCGGGCGTTACGCCGATCGCAATACGCTCAAGCGTCCGGTGGGGTTCTGCACCATCGCCGCCGTATTCGGCGCGGTGCTGGTAGCAGCCTGGCCGATCTTTCCCGTGCTCTGTGTCGCCGCCTTGCTCACCGGTGGCGCCACCGGCGCGGCGGTGATTACCCTGCAGCGGCACGCTGGGCGGCTCGCCGACGATCCGACGCAGATCAAACAGGTGTTCAGCTGGCTGGCCATCGCGCCGTCGATCGCCAATTTCGTCGGGCCGTTCGTCGCCGGGCTGGTGATCGATCACGCCGGTTTTCGCGCCAGCTTCCTGACGATGGCCGCGCTGGCCCTGTGCTCGTGGTGGCTGGTGCGTTCCACCGGCGATACTCCTTTGCAGGAGCAGCAGGAGGCTGCGGGAACTTCCCGCTCCTGGGATCTGCTCGCCGAGCCGCGCATGCGCCAGCTCTTGCTGATCAACTGGATTCTCACCTCGTGCTGGGATGTGCATACTTTCGTCCTGCCGATACTCGGGTATGAACGCGGACTCAGCGCCTCGGTAATCGGTGCCATTCTCGGTACCTTCGCTGTCGCCGCTACGGTGGTCCGACTGGTCATGCCGATAATCGCCTCCCGATTGCAGGAGTGGGCGGTGATAGCAGGGGCGATGCTGTGCGCTTCGGCACTCTACGCCGTGTATCCGCTGTTGCAGTCACCGTGGGCGATGTTCCTCTGCTCGGTTTTGCTCGGGCTGTCGCTCGGCTCGGTGCAGCCGATGATCATGAGCGCCCTGCATTTGATCACGCCGCCGCATCGGCAAGGCGAGGCGCTCGGCCTGCGCCTGATGTCGATCAACGTGTCGAGCATCCTGATGCCGATGGTGTTCGGCACCGTCGGTTCGGCGATCGGCGTGGCCAGCGTTTTCTGGGCCGTGAGCGCCGGCGTGCTTGGCTGTACGCGGGCGGCGTGGAAGCTCAAATACTGGTCGCGGGCTGAATGAATAGAGCTCAAGCAGTCGTGTAAATTTTTCACATATAAAAACGCCTTTTCGTATGGCGAAAAATAAACTGTTCAGGTAGAATGCCGCGCGTTCGATAGCCCGTTTCTGCGGTTGCCCCCACAGCCCGTCGGGTAAGTGATTGATTTGTATCTGAATTTAATGGGTTTTCGCGCGCTTGTGCGAACCTTTCAGGTACAGCCAGCACTGCTTTTTGTGTTCAACGATGGCACCAAGCCCGTCGTCGCGGAAGTGTCGCGGACGGGCGCAATAACGCCCCTACAGGAATTCAGATGTATCTCGAAACCGTAGACAAGTTTGCGGAAGCCGCAGCCAAGAAGGTCAGCTACCAGAAAAAATCCCCGGGCGGGTTCTTCGTCGGCGCGATGATGGCCGGCGCATACGTCGGGCTGTCGATCATCCTGATCTTTACGCTCGGCAACGACGTCGATCCGTCGATCCGCAAACTGGTCATGGGCGCCTGTTTCGGGATCTCTCTGACACTGGTCATCTTCGCGGGTTCCGAACTTTTTACCGGTTATACGATGTACATGGCGCTCGGCTGGCTGCGCGGGCGCACTTCCTTGCCCGATTCGATCCGGATGTGCGCGATCGTCTGGCTGGGCAATCTTGCCGGCGCGCTGCTTGTCACCTCGCTATTCGTTGTTTCCGGTGGCGGCAACCTGGTCGACGGGACGGTACTGTACGACATCGTCGGGCACAAGATGCACGGCTCCGCGCTGCAGATCTTCACCAAGGGCATGCTCTGCAACTGGCTCGTCTGCCTGTCGATCTGGATGGCGGCGCGGACGACCAACGACGCGGCCAAGTGCATCCTGATCTTCTGGTGCCTGCTCGGCTTCATCGCCAGCGGCTACGAACACAGCGTCGCCAACATGACCGGGCTGACCCTCGGCGTGATGGGCGGCGGCGATCCGACCGTCAATATGGCGGGCTGGATCCACAACATCTTTTGGGCGACCCTGGGCAATACCGCTAGCGGAGCGTTGCTCATGGGCGCTGCGTACTGGTACGCCTCGCGCCCGTCAATGGCCGAGGAGGCCGCCAACGAACACAAGGATCCGGTCGTCGCTGCGGTGACGCATGCCGGGATCAAACGAATCCAGAAATAGAGAAACTTTGAACGTCCACATCGTGTGGCGAGGTTTTCTGCTAAGGAGAGAGTAAGTCATGGCGAGAAGCACGAAGTCAGCAGCAAAGGTAAAGGTCGTTCCCGATTCGGATGCCGCGCTGGCGCCAGAAGCCGCGCCGGTGCGTGAAAACGCCTGGGAAGGTTTCGAGGCGGGGACCTGGACGAAGGAAATCAACGTCCGTGACTTCATCCACCGCAACTACACGCCGTACCTCGGCGACGACACCTTCCTTGCGCCGGCGACCGAGCGCACGCTGAACGTCTGGAACCAGGTGCTCGAGCTGTACAAAGAGGAGCTGGCCAAGGGCGGCGTGATCGACGCGGACACGCATATCGTCGGCAACATCGCGACGCATGCGCCGGGCTACATCGACAAGAGCCTGGAGAAGATCGTCGGTCTGCAGACCGACAAGCCCCTGAAGCGCGCGATGATGCCGTTCGGCGGTATCCGCATGGCCGCGCAGGCGCTGGAAGAGTACGGCTACAAGATCGACCCGGAAATCGAGCGCGTATTCAGTGAATATCGTCGCACGCACAACCAGGGCGTGTTCGATGCCTACACCGAAGACATGCTGCGCGCCCGCAGCTCCGCCATCATCACCGGTCTGCCGGATGCCTACGGCCGCGGCCGCATCATCGGCGACTACCGCCGCGTCGCGCTGTACGGCCTCGACCGTCTGCTGCAGGACAAGCACGCGCAGAAGCATGAGCTGCGCCTCGACGTGATCAAGGAAGAAACGATCCGTCTGCGCGAAGAGCTGTCGCGCCAGATCATGGCGCTCGAAGAACTGCGCCAGATGGCCACCAGCTACGGCTACGACATTTCCAAACCAGCGCGCAACGCCCGCGAAGCCGTGCAGTGGACCTACTTCGGCTACCTCGCTGCGGTCAAGGAGCAGAACGGCGCCGCCATGTCGCTGGGCCGCGTCAGCACCTTCCTCGACATCTACATCGAGCGCGACATCGCCGAAGGGCTGATGACCGAACTCGACGCACAGGAACTCGTTGACGACCTGGTCATCAAGCTGCGCATGGTCCGTTTCCTGCGTACCCACGATTACAACGCGCTGTTCTCCGGCGACCCGACCTGGGTGACCGAAGCCATCGGCGGCATCGGCATCGACGGCCGTCCGCTGGTGACCAAGAACAGCTTCCGCTTCCTGCACACGCTGACCACCCTCGGCGCAGCGCCCGAGCCGAACCTGACCGTGCTCTGGTCGCACCTGTTGCCGCAAGGCTTCAAGGACTTCTGCGCGAAGCAGTCGATCGAAACCAGCTCGATCCAGTACGAGAACGACGACCTGATGCGTCAGTACTGGGGCGACGACTACTCGATCGCCTGCTGCGTCTCGGCGATGCGCACCGGCAAGCAGATGCAGTTCTTCGGCGCCCGCGTCAACCTGGCCAAGGCGCTGCTGTACGCAATCAACGGCGGCCGCGACGAGATCTCCGGCAAGCAGGTGACCACGCCGTTCGCCCCGATCACCGCCAACGTGCTGAACTTCGACGAAGTGATGGAGCGCTTCGAGCACATGATGGACTGGCTGGCCGGCACCTATGTGAACGCGCTGAACGTCATCCACTACATGCACGATCGCTACGCCTACGAGCGCATCGAGATGGCGCTGCACGACATGCACATCCTGCGCACGATGGCCTGCGGCATCGCCGGCCTGTCGGTCGTTTCCGACTCGCTCTCGGCGATCAAGTACGCCAAGGTGCATGTCATCCGTGACGAGACGGGCCTGGCGGTCGATTACCAGATCGACGGCGAGTTCCCGATGTTCGGCAACGACGACGACCGCGTCGACGAGATCGCCACGTCGGTGGTCAAGAGCTTCATGGAGAAGCTGCGCCAGCACCCGACCTACCGCGACGCGATGCACACCCAGTCGGTGCTGACCATCACCTCGAACGTCGTCTACGGCAAGAAGACCGGCAACACGCCGGACGGCCGCAAGGCCGGCGAACCGTTCGCGCCGGGCGCCAACCCGATGCACGGCCGCGACAAGAAGGGCGCAATGGCTTCGATGCGTTCGGTCGCCAAGATCGATTACGAGCATGCGCAGGACGGCATCTCCTACACCTTCTCGGTGGTGCCGAAGGCTCTCGGCAAGACCGGCCAGGAGCGCGTCGGCAACCTCGTCGGCCTGCTCGACGGCTACTTCGGCGAAGGCGGCCAGCACATCAACGTCAACGTGTTCACCCGCGAGACGCTGCAGGACGCCATGGATCATCCGGAGAAGTATCCGCAGCTGACCGTTCGCGTGTCGGGCTACGCGGTGAACTTCATCAAGCTCACGCGCGAGCAGCAGCTCGACGTGATCACCCGGACCTTCCACGACAAGCTGTCGACGCCGGCGCTGGTCTGATCGGTACGCTGATCCGTTGTTAAAGTAAGGCTGTTCGAGGCCGGTTGAACGCAAAGGCTCAACCGGCCTCGGTCTTTCTGGAGATTCGGGAGAACGATCCATGAGAATTCGCTCCGGTCCGCGCCAGACCGAATCGGTCGATGGCTATATCCACTCGGTCGAGACGCTGGGGACCGTCGATGGTCCGGGCGTGCGCTTCGTCGTTTTCACCCAGGGCTGTCCGCATCGCTGCCTGTATTGCCACAACCCCGACAGCTGGCGCCTGAAACAGGGGCGGCTGGTGGCCTCGGCCGACCTGCTCGACCAGATCGAGAACTCCGCGACCTTCCTCAAGCGCGCGCGCGGCGGCGTGACGATCAGCGGCGGCGAGCCGCTCGTCCAGCCGAAGTTCGTTGCTTCGCTCCTGCGCGGCAGCAAGGAGATGGGGCTGCACACGGCGCTCGATACGACCGGTTATCTCGGCAGCAAGGTAAGCGATGCGTTCCTTGCGGACATCGATCTCGTGATGCTGGACATCAAGTCCTACGATCCGGAAACGTATCGCTGTGTCTGCGGCACCGATATCCAGCCGACGCTCGATTTCGCCCGCCGCCTCGAACAACTCGGGCGCCCGATGTGGATTCGCTTCGTCCTGGTGCCGGGCCTGACCGATGCCCGCGAGAACGTCGAGGGGCTCGCCGAATTCGCCGCTTCGCTGAAGAACGTCGAACGGGTCGAAGTCCTGCCGTTTCACAAGATGGGCGAGTTCAAGTGGCAGGAGTTGCGCCTGTCGTACAAGCTGGCCGATACCCAGCCGCCGACGCCCGAGGCGCTTGAAGAAGTCAAGCGAGCCTTTTCCTCGCGCGGGTTGACCGTCGTCTGATCAGTAGCCCATCGCCTGCAGGGCGAACGGGCCTTCGCGCAACTGCTCGATCAGAAACTCGACGCTGTTGCGGATCTTCGCCGACGACGTCATCCGGCCACTGGTGACCAACATCATGTCGGCCGGTTGCGAATGGTCGGGAAGGACGCGAACCAGCGCGCCGCTGCGCAGATCGTCGGCGACGTCCCAATCCGAGAGCATGATGATCCCGTAGCCCTCCAGCGCCCAGTTACGGATGATGTCGCCGTGGTTGGAACCGACGCGGCCGGTCACCTTGATCGTTTCGCTGCCGTTGGGTCCGTCGAGTCGCCAGACTCCGAACGGCTGATCCCGCCCCCGGAAAAGCAGGCATTCGTGGCGTGTCAGATCGCTGGCGCAGGTCGGAGCGCCGTTTTCACGCAGATACGCGGGCGCGGCGCAGAGGATTCGCTCGCTTTTCACCACGCGATGCGCGATCACATTGGGTTCGCTGACTTCGCCGACGCGAATGTCGATGTCGATGCCGTCCTCGATCATGTCTACCCGACTATTGACCAGTTCCAGCCAAACTTCCAGGCGGGGGTGGTGCTTGCCGAGCAGCGCCAGGATCGGCGAGACATGGTTGCGCCCGAGGCGCAGGCTGGTGCTGACGCGCAGCGGGCCGGACGGGTCGATCTTCGCGTCGGACATCTCCGTGGCCATGCCGTCGATGTCGTCGAGAATCCGTCGCGCCCAGGCGTAGGCGATTTCGCCCTGATCGCTGATCCGGACGCGCCGGGTCGAGCGATAGAAGAGCGGCACACCGAATCGATGCTCAAGTTCGGCGATCCGCTTGCTCACGTAGGCCGGCGAGATGCCGAGTTCGTGAGCGGCCGCGATGAAGCTCGAAAAACGCGCGACGCTGCAGAGCACGCGCAGGTCGATGATCTCGATATTGTTCACTCGTGGTTAATTTTGATTTCAATATTTGGATAATTGTAGGCGAAACGGTTTGCAGTATCGTAGCTGCTCGTTTCGACGAGGTGCAGAAGCCGCGGCGTACGTAAAAGAGCGAACGCGGCAACTGCGCAGAATCATCCCAAAAATCAAGAGGAGAGTCGCATGAAAGGTTTCGCTTCGTTGAGGTTGGCTGCAATGGTCGCAGGGGTCTTTGCCGTCGGTATGGCACAGGCGGAAATCAGTGAGCGCACGTTCCGGGTTGCCATCAACGGCGCGCCCGGGCATCCGGTGGTCGTCGGTTGCGAGAAATGGGCGGAACTGATCAAGGCCAAGAGTGGCGGCAAGATGACGCTCAAGGTTTTCCCGAGTACGCTCGGCGGCGATGTTCAGGTGCTCTCGGCAGTACAGGGCGGGACGATCGATTTCGCGGCGATGAACTCCGGCATCCTGCAGGGCATCCAGAAGGAATTCGCGGTCTTTGACCTGCCGTTCATGTTCAACAGCGGCCCGGAGGCCGACAAGGTGCTCGACGGCCCCTTCGGCAAAAAACTGGGCGACCTGTTGCCGTCCAAGGGACTCTATAGTCTGGCCTATATGGAGCTGGGCTTCCGCCAGATTACCAACAACCGGCGTGCGATCACCCAGGCGAGCGACATCGAAGGTCTGAAGCTGCGGGTGATCCAGGCGCCGATCTATATCGACACGTTTACCGCGCTCGGCGCGAATCCGGTGCCGATGAGCTTCTCTGAAGTGTATACGGCGCTTGAGTCGAAGATCATCGACGGCCAGGAAAACCCGTTCTCGGTGATCGAGACCAGCCGCTTCCCCGAAGTCCAGAAGTACCTCGCGGTCTCCAACCACATGTACAACCCGCAGTCGCTGATCGCCAGCAAGAAGAAGTGGGATGCGCTGAGCAAGGAGGAGCAGGACATTCTGGCGTCGACGGCGCTTGAGGCGCGGGACTGGCAGCGCAAGAATGCGCGGGCCCTGGCGGACAAGTCGCTGGCTTCCCTGAAGAAGTCGATGGAAGTGACCGAGCTGCCGCCGGCTGAAGTCGCCAAGATCCGCGAGAAGCTCAAGCCGGTGATCGAGAAGTACAGCGCCAACGTCGGTGCCGATCTCGTCAAGGAACTGCAGGCCGAACTCGAGAAAGTCCGCAAGTAGGTCGCGCTAGTCAGTCGTGGTTTCGCCAGGCTGTCACTGGCGGATGGAGCCCGGGTCCGTCCGCCAGCACTGTCGGCGCACATCTTCAAAATCAGGAGTTCGTTGTGAGAAAAGTTCGTCTCTCGGTGGCGGGGGCCGGCTTGATCGGCTATCGCCATATCGAGGAAATTCAGAAAAACCCGGGCTGTGAACTGGTTTCCATCGTCGACCCGCACCCGCCGAAGAAGATCGCCGGGCTCGGCGCGAATGCCGGACTGGCCGCGACGGCGGACGTGCCAGTCCATGCCTCGCTCGACGAGATGCTCGCGCGGGACAAGCCCGACGGCGTGATCCTGGCGACGCCGAATCAATTGCACGCCGAGCAGGCGCTCGCCTGCATCCGTGCCGGGGTTCCGGTATTCATCGAGAAGCCGGTGGCGCACACGGTGGCCGACGGACTTCGCGTCTGCGAGGCGGCCGAGGCCGCTGGCGTCAAGGTGCTGGTCGGCCACCATCGGCGGCACAGTCCGATCCTGCACAAGGTGGTCGAGGTCGTACAGTCGGGCATTCTTGGCCAGATCGTCGGTGTCATCGGCAGCGCGGTGTTCTACAAGCCGGACAGCGATGGTTATTACGACGGCCCGAACGCCTGGCGGCGCGCGCCGGGCGGCGGCCCGATCCTGCTCAACCTGATCCACGAGGTCGGCAATCTGCGGGCGATGGTCGGCGAGATCGTCGCAGTGCAGGCCTTCACCGCCAATGCCACGCGCGGCTTTGAAGTCGAGGACACGGCCGCGATCAATTTCCGTTTCGCCAATGGCGCGCTGGGCAGCTTCCTGCTTTCCGACGCCGCCGGCTGCGCCAAGAGCTGGGAACAGACCTCGCAGGAGAACAAGCAGTACCCGACCTACCCGGACGAGGATTGCTACACGATCATCGGCAACCGTGGCTCGCTTGCGGTGCCGACGATGCGTCTCAAGTACTACAAAGAAGACAACGACCGCTCCTGGTACAAGCCGTTCTTCTGCGAAACGCAGCCCGTCGAGCGCAAGGACCCGCTGGCCGAGCAGATCGCACACTTCGCCGCAGTCATTCGCGGTGAAGTCGAACCGCTGGTTTCCGCGCGCGACGGGTTGCAGAACCTGCGTGTCACCGAGGCGGTGGTAGAGGCGGCGAAGCGTGGCAGCGTGGTCGCGACCGTTTGATCGGTCTCAAACCGAAGAAGGTTGAAGCACGGGCACGTCAGTGCCGGAAGCAGCGTGCCGCCGGGGAGGTCAATCCTCTTCCTCTCCGGCGGATTCCTTTTTCTCTCTTCTCTCGCTGCGCGGTTAGTAACTGATCTTCGCGGCGGCGCGTAATTCGTCAGCGGTTGCCGTGCCATAGCCGAAGAACTCCAGATAGGCCGGGATCATTTCGAACAGCATGTCGGCGCCGACCTGATAGCGGCAGCCGGTCGCTTTTGCCGCCTGCAGCAGCGGCGTCATTTCCGCCTTCATCACCACCTCACCGACGAAGGTGTGCGGTGTCAGCCGGGAAATGTCCATCGGCAGCGGGTCGCCGGGGCGTCCGAGCGGCGTGGCGTTGACCACGAGGTCGTAGCCGGCGGCGTCGTTGCTTCCCGGGCGGGCGTCCAGAAGCGGGTAAAAGTGCGTGAGCCGCTGCGCCAGGCCGGCAGCAGAGTTTACGTTGACGTCGCTGATGGTGATCATGGAGACGCCCTCGGCGGCGAGCGCCGCGGCAATGGCGGCGCCGACACCGCCGGCGCCGACGACCAGGCAGCGCGCGGCGGTAAAGTCGAACCCCTTGCGCGCCAGGCCGCGGCAAAAACCGACGCCGTCGAACATGTCGCCCCAGAGCGAACCATCGTCGCGTTTTACCACGGCATTGCACGATCCGGCGATCCGTACCGCCGTCGACATCCCGTCGAGCAGTTCGACCGCGGCGATCTTGTGCGGCATGGTGACCAGCGCGCCGGGGATGTTGGTCGTCATGAATGCGGCGCGGAAAACCGGGGCGAAGTCGTCCGGTTTGACCCCGAGCGGCACAACGATTGCGTCGATGCCCTTGCTCTCGAACCAGGGGTTGTAGATGAGGGGCGCCTTGAACGCTTCGGTCGGATAGCCGAACAAAGGCAAAAGGGTGGTCTTTCCGCTGATCATCGTTGTCTCCCTGAACTGAATCCGGCGGTTTTGTCCTGACGGCGGCCGGGACGATGACTATAGGAGCACGGCTGTTAATCTGTAAATCCGATGGATCGGATAAGAACTATTTTTCTGGCGAATGGTTGCGCGCCCGAGTTCTTGATTATTGTCAGTTCCAGTCAGGGGGGCGTAAGCTTTATTCAAAACGAACGGCGGTGTTTCTTTTATATATCGTCGAAATGAATAGTGAGGCGAGGGCTGCATGGACGAACACGGCGACTCGGGCGCGTATTTCGAGGTCAAGCAACTGCAGTTGCTCGACGTGCTGCATTCGACACGCAGCGTGACCAAGACGGCTGAACGCCTGGGGCAGACGCAGCCGACAATCAGCACCTGGCTGAAGCAGATCCGCGACAAGGTGGGTGACCCGCTGTTCATCCGCACGGCGAAGGAAATGATCCCGACGCCGCGTGCCGACCAGATCGTCGAGAAGGCCCGGGCGATCCTCGAAGCCATGCGCCAGCTCAGCGGTGAGGTGCCGCGTTTCGATCCGGCGACCTCGACCCGGGTCTTCCGCATGTGCGCGCCGGATTCGGCGCACATCACGATGATTCCCCGGCTGCTGCAGTGCATCCGCGGCATCGCGCCCAACGTCCAGGTGGAAACGCTGCCGATCAACGAGCATACGGCGCAGATGCTCGAGAGCGGCGATGCCGATCTGGCCTACGGCGGCTTCGTTCCGGGCATGGACACCGGCTTCTACCAGCAGGCCTTGATCAAGCAGGATTTCATCTGCCTGGCCAGCATGGATCATCCGCGCGTGAAAGGCGCACTGACGCTCGACGACTATCAGCGTGAGGCGCACGTCGCGGTCAGCTATGGCGGCATCCACGGCGTCAACGCCTTGATCCAGTCGGCGCTGCATGCGCAGCATGTCGAACGGCGTGTCCTGCTGACGCTGGCCGGTTTTCTCGGGATCGGCAAAGTCATCGCAACGACCGACCTGATCACCACGCTGCCGCGCAACATCGCCGAGACGATGGCCGCTCAGTACGAGCTACAGTTGCTGGAGTGCCCGGTGCGGATTCCCTCGTACATGATCCGGCAATACTGGCACGCCCGTTATCACCGCGATCCGGGAAATCAGTGGTTGCGCCACCTGTGCGCGCAGTACGCCGAGTAGGCTTGGTCGAAAGGCTGTCCGGACAGCGTCAGCTGATTCGCCGCAGGTAGATCGCTACCGAAAGCTTGGCGCCAAGCCAGCCGAGCGCGGCGCCGGCGCCGGCAACCCCGGCGGCATGTTGCGGCGTCAGCCCGCGGGCGGCAAAACTGCCTTGATACAGGTCGATCAACTCGCCGAATGGCCCGGCGAGCAGGTGCCCGCCGGCGATCACCAGCGCGACGGCAAAAAGACCGCCGAGCGCGCCCTGCAGCGCGCCGAAATAGTGGAAGGGGCGGCGGATGAAGGCGTCGGTCGCGCCAATCAGGCGGGCGACCTCGATTTCTGCCGCTTGTGCCAGGATCTGCAGGCGGATGGTGTTGAAGGTCACGGCGATCAGCGCACCGGAAAATACGCCGGCGAGCAACATGACCGCGAGTTTCCCGATGCGCAGGAAGGCGTCCAGGCGCCGACTCCAGGCCGTGTCGACCTGAACATGCGCAACAGCCGGCCAGGAACGGAAGACCGAGGCCAGTTCCTCCAGGGCTTCCGTTTGTGTGTCGGCAGGCTCGATGATGAACGCATCGGGGAGTGGATTGCGTGACAGTCCGGCGACAACGTCGCCCATGCCCTCGATCGATTGCAGGCGCTTGAGCGCTTCGTCGCGCGGAACGAAGCGCCACCGGCCGGGTTGGCTGTCGTTCAGCCGGGATTCGATCTCGGCGACGTGTTTCCGGCTGGCCTCGGTGTTCATGAACAGACTGATCTGCTGCGTGCCGGTCGCTTGGCCGGCGAACTGCTGCAGGTTGTCGAGCACTACCCAGCCGGCTGTGGGCAATGCCAGCGCCACGCCGATGACGATCAGCGAGAGGAGCGTGTTCAGCAGTGAGGCGGTCAGGCGGCGCCAGGCGCCCTTGAGCGCGAGAAAATGCTGCGAGAAGAAATTCATGCGCTGTCTCCGACCAGTCGCCCATGTTCGAGACGCAGCACGCGTGGCGAGAAGCGCGCCATCCATTGCGGATCGTGCGTGGCGATAACCAGCGTGACGCCGACCTGATGGAACGAGCGGAAGATGTCCAGGATGTTGCTCGCCGAGTCGCTGTCGAGGTTCGCAGTCGGTTCGTCGGCGAGAATGATCGATGGCCGGTTGACCACGGCGCGGGCGATGGCCAGTCGCTGTTGCTCGCCGCCGGACAGCGCGATCGGCCGGGCGCGCTCGCGGTCGAGCAGTCCGACCTTGTCCAGTGCCGCGCGGGCGCGCCGGTGTGCTTCGCGCGTCGGCATGCCGTCGATGGCCAGCGGCAACAGCACGTTGTCCAGAACGCTGCGATCGAACAGCAGTTTCTGATCCTGGAAGATCATGCCGAGGTTGCGGCGCAGGTAGGGAATCGCCTTCCGGCGCAGTGCGGCGATGTTCTGCCCGTTGATCACGATGCTGCCCGACGTCGGCTTTTCGATTGCCGAAAGCAGGCGGAACAGCGTCGATTTGCCGGCGCCGGAATGGCCTGTGATGAATACCATCTCGCCGTCGCCGATCTCGAAGCTGACCTCCCGCAGCGCTTCGAGTCCGTGCGGATAACGCTTGGTGACGGCACTCGCGGAAATCATGATGTGCCGCTACTCGAAAATCGCGTCGACAAAATCCCTGGCGACGAACGGCCGCAGGTCGTCGATGCCTTCGCCGACGCCGATGTAGCGGATCGGCTTCGGGCACTGCCGGGCGATCGCGGCGATCACCCCGCCCTTGGCCGTGCCGTCGAGCTTGGTGAGCACGAGACCGGTGACGTTGATCGCCTTGTCGAAGGACTGGACCTGCGCCAGCGCGTTCTGCCCGAAGTTGGCGTCGAGCACCAGCAGCGTCTCGTGCGGCCCGGTCGGGTCGGCTTTCTGGATGACGCGACGCACCTTGGCGATTTCTTCCATCAGGTGCAGCTGCGTCGGCAGGCGGCCGGCTGTGTCGGCCAGGACGATGTCGATGCCGCGTGCCTTGGCGGCCGAAATGGCGTCGAAGATGACCGCCGCCGGGTCGCCGGATTCCTGCGAGATCACCGTCACGTTGTTGCGTTCGCCCCAAGTCTGCAGCTGCTCGCGTGCGGCGGCGCGAAAGGTGTCGCCGGCAGCAAGCAGCACGGACAGACCCTGTGACTGGAAGTGCTTGGCCAGCTTGCCGATCGACGTCGTCTTGCCGGCGCCATTCACTCCGGCGATCATGATGATGTACGGGCGATGCGTCGAGACGTCGAGCGGCTGTTCGAGCGGCAGCAGCAGATCGTGCAGCGCATCGGAGAGCGCCTTCTGGATGCCTTCCGGCGTTTCGATCCGGTCGCGTCGGGTCCGCTCCTTGAGTTCCTCGAGCAGATGGTAGGTCGCCTCGAGGCCGACATCGCTGGTCAGCAGCAGCGCCTCCAGCTCCTCGAGCAGTTCCTCGTCGACCTTGCCGCGGGAGAAAATCGACTTGAGCTTGCCGCCGAATTGCGCGCGCGTGCGCGCCAGGCCGGCCTTGAGCCGCTCGCGCCAGGAAAGTGCCGGCGCCTTTTCCTCCGCAACCTGTGTTTCGGGGGCCGGCTCGGCGGATTTCTTGAAGAAACCAAACATGGGGATTTCGTGTCTCTGAAGTTCGGGGATGGCGCGAACGGGGTAAGATGCCGGCGCCTGTAAAATTCCCAGCGATTTTATCAGAAGCCGTTTCTGCCTATGCGTCATATATCCTTGTTCATTCGCCTGGCCGCTGCCGTGGCGTTTTCATTCTCCCTGCCGACGTGGGCCAATCCCTACGAGCATCAGTTGATCAATGGCCTGCGGGTCATCGTCAAGGAGGACCGGCGTGCGCCGACTGCCGTCCATATGGTCTGGTATCGCGCCGGCAGCATGGACGAGATGAACGGCACGACCGGTGTTGCCCACCTGCTCGAACACATGATGTTCAAGGGCACGCCGACGATCGGCTCCGGCGAGTTCAGTCGCCTGGTAGCCGCCGCGGGCGGGCGTGACAATGCGTTCACCAGCCGCGACTACACGGCGTATTTCCAGCAGGTGCCGAAGCAGAAGCTCGAGCAGATGATGCAGCTCGAAGCCGACCGGATGCGGCATCTCACGCTCGCCCCGCAAGATTTCGAACAGGAAATCAAGGTGGTCATGGAAGAACGCCGGTTGCGCACGGAAGACAAGCCGCAGGCCCGGCTGTTCGAGCAGATGAGCGCGGTGGCCTTCCAGGCGCACCCGTACCGGGTGCCGGTGATCGGCTGGATGAGCGATCTGGAAAGCATGACCGTCGAGGATGCGCGCGCCTGGTACGAGCGCTGGTACGTGCCGAACAACGCCTATGTCGTGGTCGTCGGAGATGTCGATCACCAGGAAGTGTTCCGGCTGGCCGAGAAATACTACGGTCCGCTGGCAGCGCGCCCGGTACCGGAGCGCAAGCCGCAGCAGGAACCGCCGCAGACCGGCATCCGTCGGCTGACAGTCAAGGCACCGGCCGATCTGCCGGTGGTGTCGATGGCCTACAAGGTGCCGGTGCTGCGCGATGTGGATAACGACGTCGATCCGTACGCGCTGGAAATGCTGGCGGCGATTCTCGATGGCCACGAGGCGGCGCGTTTCTCCCGCAGCCTGGTGCGCGAGCAGCGGCTGGCCGTCTCGGCCGGTGCCGGCTACGACGGCACGGCGCGCGGCCCCGGCCTGTTCTACGTCCAGGGCTCGCCGAGCGAGGGGCATGCGCGTGCCGAACTGGAAGCCGGTTTCCGTGCCGAGATTGCCCGTGTCGTCAACGAAGGTGTCGGCGAAGAGGAGCTTACGCGGGCCCGGGCGCAGGTGGTCGCCGGACAGGTCTACAAGCGCGACTCGGTATTTTCCCAGGCGATGGAGATCGGGCAACTCGAGGCGGTCGGCATCCCGTATACGTCCGACCAGCGCATGCTGGAAAAGCTGCAGGCCGTCACTGCCGCGCAGGTCCAGTCCGTGGCGGCCAGGTATCTCGTCGACGATCGGCTGACCGTCGCCGAGCTTGACCCGCAACCGCTTCCCGGGTCGCCGCAGCGTCCGGCCGGACCGTCCCGTCATTGATCGAGCAGGGCATGAAAACGATGATTTCCTTTCGTTGGTTGTGGGCTGTATTTTTCCTGTGGGCCGGACAAGCGGCCTTTGCCGGACCGAAGATCGAAAACTGGGTTGCGCCGTCGGGCGCGCGCGTCTATTTCGTTGAAAACCACGCGTTGCCGATGCTCGACGTGCAGGTCGATTTCCCTGCGGGGAGCGCGCGCGATCCCGCGGATCTGAGCGGTGTCGCGTCGCTGGCGCACACGCTGCTTGACCTGGGGTCCGAGGAACTGGATGAGACGCAGATCGCCAACAAACTCGCCGACGTGGGCGCGCAGATTTCCGGCGGAGTGGAGCTCGATCGCGCGTCGGTGAGCCTGCGCACGCTGTCGGCGGCGGACAAGCGCGATGCCGCGCTGGCTGTCTATCATGCCGTGTTGTCGTCGCCCCGTTTTCCCGCAGAGATCCTCGAGCGTGAAAGGGCACGCAAGATCGCTGCCCTGAAAGAGTCGCTGACCCGTCCGGACGTGATTGCCAGCCGCGCCTTCTGGGCCTCGCTGTACCCGGGGCATGTCTACGGGCGCGCCGCGACGCCGGAATCGCTGGCGGCCATAACGCGTGACGATCTGGAGCTGTTCTACCGGATGAATTATCGTGCAAGCAGCGCGGTCGTGACGCTGGTGGGCGACCTGACCCGTGCCGAAGCCGAGCGCATCGCGCAGGCCTTGACCTCGGGCCTGCCCGGCGGAAGGGCGGTGCCCGTCTTCGAGCCCCTGCCGATACCGAGAAGCGGCGAACAGCGCCTGCAGCATCCGGCCGCGCAAGCGCACGTGCTGATCGGCCTGCCGGCGCTGAAGCGCGGCGACCCCGATTTCTTCGCCCTGCAGGTCGGCAACTACACGCTGGGCGGCGGCGGTTTCGTGTCGCGCCTGATGCGCGAGGTGCGCGAGAAACGCGGTTTCGCCTACAGTGTCTACAGCTACTTCATGCCGCTCGTGCAGTTGGGGCCGTTCCAGATCGGTCTGCAAACGAAAAAGGAGCAGGCCGACGAGGCGTTGTCTGTCGCCCGCGACGTGCTGAGCGGATTTCTCGCCGACGGACCGAGCGAAGACGAGCTTCTGGCGGCCAAGCAGAACATCGCCGGCAGTTTCCCGCTGCGTCTCGACAGCAACCGCAAGATCCTCGACCACGTCGCGGTGATCGGTTTCTACGACTTGCCGCTCGACTATCTCGATAATTACGTTGCCAATGTGGAGAAGGTGACGGCGGAAGACGTCCGCGCGGCGTTCTTGCGCCACGTCCACCCGGAGCATCTGGTAACGGTCGTTGCCGGCAGCAATCGATAAACCATGAATACTGTTCGCATCATCGGCGGCGAGTGGCGCCGGCGGGTTCTGCGCTTCCCGGATGCCGAGGGGCTGCGCCCGACGCCGGATCGTGTCCGGGAAACCCTTTTCAACTGGCTCGGACAGGATCTCGACGGCCTGGCGTGCCTCGATCTGTTCGCCGGCAGCGGCGTGCTCGGTTTCGAAGCGGCGTCGCGCGGCGCGGCGCGCGTGGTGATGGTCGAACAAGCCGCCCGGGTAGCTGCCTCGCTGCGCGAAAACGCCCGGCTGCTCCGTGCGGAAAGCCGTGTGGAGATTGCGCAGGCGGATGCGGTAAAATTCGCGTCCTCGCTCGTTCAGAGAGGTTCCCGTTTCGACGTGGTGTTCCTCGATCCGCCGTACAACAAGGGGTGGATCGACCGCATCGTGCCGTTGTTGCCAGGGCTGCTGAAGGACGATGGCCTGTTGTATGTCGAGGCCGAGTCGGCGCTTGAGTCATGCGGCTCCTGGCGGACGATTCGCAGCGGAAACGCAGGGCAGGTTTTTTATCATTTGATGCGTAATGGAGAGCCTGATGGCACTCAATAGGCGGTTGGCGATCTATGCCGGGACCTTCGATCCTCTGACGCGCGGGCACGAGGATCTGGTGCGGCGGGCGGCGAGCCTGTTCGACAACGTAATCGTGGCAATTGCCGCCAGCCGGGCCAAGCGTCCGTTCTTCACGCTGGAGGAGCGGGTCGAGATGGCCGGCGAGGTTCTTGCCCGCTATGCCAACGTCGAAGTCTGCAGTTTCGACGGCCTGCTGATGGACTTCCTTCATCAGCGCGGCGCGAAGGTCATCCTGCGCGGTTTGCGCGCGGCCTCCGATTTCGAGTTCGAATTCCAGATGGCCGGGATGAACCGGAATCTTTACCCGGATGTCGAGACCGTGTTCCTGACCCCCAGCGAGAAATACATGTTCATTTCGGCGACGATGGTGCGTGAAATCGCCATTCTTGGCGGCGATGTGAGCAAGTTCGTCCAGCCCGTTGTCGGCGAGCGGCTGAAACAGAAAGTCGCCGAGCTCAACTAAGCAACATTGTTCCTGAAGGAAAATCCATGTCTTTGATTATTAGCGATGAGTGCATCAACTGCGACGTTTGCGAACCGGAATGCCCGAACGGCGCCATTTCGCAAGGTGACGAAATCTACGTGATCGATCCGGGCAAGTGCACCGAGTGCGTTGGCCACTACGACACGCCGCAGTGCGTCGAAGTCTGCCCGGTCGATTGCATCGCCAAGGATGCCGAGCATCCCGAGAACAACGACCTGCTCTGGGCAAAATACGAGAAGCTCACCGGCAACAAGCGCGCCGGCTGATTATCTTGTGATGAAATGCGCCGTCTCCTTCGGGGGCGGCGATTTCATTTGGCTTGCTCAGGCGGCGTCGCGCAATGCGCCGTCGCCAAGGCGGTCCTGCAGCACCCGTCGGACAGCTTGTCCGGCGCCTTCCAGCGCGCTGATCTGACCGAGCAGTTGCTCTTCCACATGCAGCAGCTCGCCGATGCGTTCTTCGAGCGTGTCGGTCGCCTGGTGAATGCGCTTGATGCTTTCGAGCCGCCGCTTCAACTGGATCTGGTGTTCGCGAATCTGCGTTTCCATCGGGGCCAGCAGCGCTTTGATCCATGCTTCGGCTTCCCGGTTGGCCTGTTCGAAAATCTTGCGTACCTGATGCGCTACTTCGTCGAAGAAGCGTTGCGTCACGCTGCGCTTCTGGCGCGTCATCAGCTGGAATGCCGTGTTCAGGTGCGTATCGCACCACTGTTCCAGCCGGTCGATTCCCTTGTGGTAGCGCTTCAGCGAGAAAGGCGTCGGATTGCTCAATTTGAGGCCGTGCTCGACGACGAACTGCTTCTGGATCGCATCGACCATTTCGAGGATCTCGCCGATTTCGCCCTCCGAATTCCGCAGGCTTTGACGGGAGTCCGTGAAAAACTTCGTCATGGCCTCCGACAATGCGCGGGAGAAGGTGGCGTCGAGCATCGTCCGCCGCGTGGAGGCGGTCAGCGCGCGTAACGCGTCGACGCCGAGATGGCCGAAGAGCTTGTTGGTCAGTTGCGAGAAGACGCTGCGCACGGCGTGGAAGCGCTGGAGCCCGGTCTCGAATTCTTCCTTCTCGACCTTGACCTTGCCCATCATGTATTCCACGACGCCCTTGTTCTTGCCGCGCAGTTCGGTCAGTTCGCCGAGCTGTTCGCGCAATCCGGCGAGGCGCGAATCGAGCAGGCCGTGCATGCGGTTGAAGATGCTGGTGAATTCGGTGTCGGTGTTTTCCTGGACGATGTCCTGCTTGGCCGGGATCAGTTCCTGAGAGAGTGCGGCTTCGAGAGCGGCAAGGCGGCTGCGTTCCAGCAATGCCTCGTCTTCGTTGATCCGGGCGACCAGTCCCTTCTGCGCGGAAACCGGGAAGATCTGCGTGGCCGGCAAACCGAGAATCGTGGCGCAGCGGCCCACCTGCTTGCCGATCTCGGCGTCGATCTCCGCTTCGGTCTTGAGTTCATCCCACTGGCCGTCGATCTTGTTCAACACCACGAGCCGGCCCCGGCGGCGTCCGGCCACGCCGCCGATGTGTTCGTTCCAGATCGCCAGGTCGGACTGGGTGACACCGGTGTCAGCGGCCAGGATGAACAGAACGGCGTGGGCGTTGGGCAGCAGCGACAGGGTGAGTTCCGGCTCGGCGCCGATCGCATTGAGCCCGGGCGTGTCGAGAATGACCAGCCCCTGCTGCAGCAAGGGGTGAGGGTAGTTGATCACGGCGTGGCGCCAGCGCGGAATCTCGACGTCGCCGGAGTCGCTGGCTGCGGTGCCGGTGTTCCCCGCTTCGTTGGTAAAGCCGAGTTCTTCCGCCCTGGCCCGGGAAACGTGCACCACATCACTGACCGAGCGCAGGGCGTCCTGCATCGCTTCCAGCGAGGTGGTGTCGAGCGGTACCGAGGTCCATTCGTCGGGGTAACGCTTGTATTCGCTGATGCTGGTGTCGGTCTCGCGCGTCTCGATCGGCAGCAGCTCGATGTTCGCTGGCTTTGCCGGGTCGTACATCAGTTCGGTCGGGCACATCGTGGTGCGACCGGCTGTCGAGGGCAGCATGCGGGTGCCGTGCGAGGCGAAGAAGATGGCGTTGATCAGCTCCGACTTGCCGCGCGAAAACTCGGCGACGAAGGCGACGTGCAGACGGTCCTCACGCAGCTTCGAAAGCAAGCGTTCGAAACGGAGGTCGGTTTGCGCGTCGCACAGGTCGTTATCCGAAAGCCATTGGCGGAAGCCGGCGAGGTTATCCGAGAGACAGTTGCGCCAGTCGTTGTAGGCGGCGAATTGTTGGGCGAGCGTCATGGAGCATCCCGTTAGAATACGCTGGCGGCGACTCTAGCACATCCCCTGTGCCGATCAAACGCTGCGGCGACGAGTGGTGGGCGTGCTCACCGCTGGCAGCGCGGGCAGTAAAAGGTCGCACGTCCCGCCTGGCGAACGGCGCGGACCGGCGTGCCGCACACGGGGCAGGGTGCATCCTTGCGTCCGTAGACCGCGCACACCACTTGGAAGCTGCCGGCGCCACCGTCGCTGTGCACGTAATCACGCACGCTGCTGCCGCCGGCGGCGATGGAGTCTTCGAGGGTGGCCTGGATGGCAGCAGCCAACCGCCGGCAGCGTTGCGGTCCCAAAGATCCAGCGGGTCGGTTCGGGGCAATGCCCGCGCGGAACAGACTCTCCGAGGCGTAGATGTTGCCGATGCCGACGATCAGGTGGCTGTCCATCAGCAGCGGTTTTATCGGGGTTGTGCGCTTTCGAGTGGCCGCGTAAAGCCAGTTGCCGTCGAACTCGGCGGCCAGGGGCTCGATGCCGAGGACGGCGATGAGCGGGTGCTCTTCCGGCGGTCCTGCGTGCCACAAAACGGCGCCGAAGCGTCGTGGGTCGCGCAGGCGCAGCGTGGTCTGGGGAAAGACCAGATCGACGTGGTCGTGCTTTTGCGGTGGGGTCTCGTTGGGAACGAGGCGCAGACTGCCGGACATGCCGAGGTGAACGATCAGATACCCTGTGTGCTTACCGCTTTCGATGAGGAACAGAAGATATTTGCCGCGACGCTGGATGTCGATGAGACGTGCGCCGGCCAGACGTTCGGCCAGGTCCGGCGGAATTTCGTGCCACAGTTTCAGTGTCCTGGCCACGGCACGGACGATGCGTTGACCTGGCAGGACTGGCAGCAGTCCGCGACGGCTGACTTCGACCTCCGGCAGTTCCGGCATTTGCTGCTCCCGGGAAAAGTCCATAACATGGGGAAAACCATTATGGCGCAAATAACTCTAATGGGCTCCGACATGCCCGAGTATCATTCCGACCCATGAAAGCCATTCCACGAACTCTTTGCCTTGCCGCGTTGCTGGCGGGCCTTTTTTGCGTTCCGGCAGGGGCGGCGGAGGCGCCGGTCGCCGTGCGAAAGTTACCGGCGCCCCCGGTGGTTGCCACAGACGCTGAGCAGGCCGATGAAGCTGACGATGACGATCTGCTCGGGCAAACCGTCTATCAGGTCTTGCTGGCCGAGATTGCGCTGCGGCGCGGCGACGTCGAGCTGGCGAGCCGGGCCTATGCCAGTCTGGCGGTGCGGACACGCGATCCGAAGGTAATCGAACGCGCGGTCGAAGTGGCGATTGCCGCCAGGCATATCGCGATGGCCCTGGAAATGACCCGTCTTTGGCTCGATGTGGCTCCTCTGTCGAAGCCGGCGCAGCGGATGCTGGTCGGCATCCTGGTCCTCGACAACCGGCTGGACGAAGTGGCGCCCCATATCGCGCGCATGCTGGCGAGCGACGAGGAAGCCCTCGCCGGGAATCTGCTCGGCCTGAACCGGATGTTTGCTCGCTCTCCTGATCGACAGGCCGTATTCCGGCTGGTCGAGATGGTTTGCCGGCCCTTCGACGGTATTGCCGAAGCGCACTACGCCATGGCTCAGGCGGCGGGTTCGGCGGGAATGACCGCGCGGGCGAAGCAGGAAGTTGCCCGAGCGCTGGAATTGCGGCCGGACTGGGAAATGGCAGCGTATTTCCGGGCGCAGTTGCTGTTGCGCGAATCGACCGTCGATGCCATTGCCTTCCTCGAAGGATTCGTGGAGCGCAACCCGGCCGCGCACGATGCCCAATTCCTGCTGGCCCGGGCGCTGGTCGGCGAGCGGCGCTACGACGACGCGCGGCGGCATTTCGACGTGCTGCTCAAGGCGTATCCGGACAAGCCGGAAATCATCTATTCGGTCGCGATCCTGGCGCTGCAGCAGAACGACAAGGCGCGGGCCGAGGAACAGCTGAAGCATTTCGTCACGCTGAACGTGCAGGACAAGAATCCGGCTTACTACTACCTGGGGCAGATCGCCGAGGATGATCAACGGCGTGACGAAGCGCTGACGTATTACGGTGAGGTTGTCGGCGGCGAGCACTACCTCACGGCGCAGATTCGTCGGGCCCGGCTCCTGGCTGATCAGGGAAATCTCGATGGCGGGCGCGAAGTTCTCCGCAGCGCCAAAGTCGATAAACCCGAGGAGAAGGTCCAGGTGGCTGTCGCCGAAGCGGCGCTGCTGCGTGATGCCGGGCGCCTGCAGGAAGCCTTCGATCTCCTCGAGGGCAAGCTCGGCGAGCAGCCTGAACAGCCTGACCTGATGTACGAGACCGCGCTGATGGCCGAGCGGCTGAATCGGCTGGAGGTGATGGAGACCCGGTTGCGTCGCCTGATCGAACTGCGTCCGGACAGCTCTCAGGCATACAACGCGCTGGGCTATTCCTATGCCGACCGCGGCGAGCGGTTGCAGGAAGCACGGCAGCTGATCGAAAAGGCGCTGGCGCTGTCGCCTGAAGACGGTTTCATCCTCGACAGCATGGGCTGGGTGCTGTTCCGCCAGGGCGATCTCGACGCTGCGCTGACCTATCTCGAGCGTTCCTACGCCAAGCGCGAGGATCCGGAGATCGCTGCGCATCTCGGCGAAGTGCTCTGGGCGCTGGGGCGGCAGGACGACGCGCGCCGACTGCTGCTTGACGCGCAGAAAAAGCACCCGAACAACGAGGTGTTGATCGGCACGATCCGGCGCCTTTCTCCCTGACATCGACGTCATGCGTTCATTTTTCCAGCGGGCGCTGTCCCGCGTTGTCATCGTCGTGTCCGCGTTGCTGTTCGCCGGTTGTGCGGCGTTGCCGACGTCGGCGCCTGAAACCGCGCTTCTCTCCCGCAGTGCGCTCGACGACTTCATCATCGAAGGGCGCTTCTCGCTGCGCCAGGATGAACAGAACCATTCCGGGCGGTTGCGCTGGAAGCACGCCGGCGGGAGCGATGAAGTCCTGCTTTCGTCGCCGTTCGGGCAGGGCGTCGCCGAAATCGTCGCCGACGCGCGGCGCGCCACGCTGACCACCAACGACGGCAAGACCTATGTCGCCGCCGATACCGAGTCGCTGACCGAGCAGGTGCTCGGTTACCGCCTCCCGCTTTCCCTGCTGGCCGACTGGGTGCGCGGCCGTCTCGCGCCGGAAAGTGTCGCGCAGCGCGATACGTTCGGCCGGCCGGCCAGCATGCGTCATGAAGACTGGCGGGTCGATTACGAGTACGACAGCGATGCGCCGGATGCCCTGCCCGGCCGGCTGTTCGCCGAGCGCATCGGGTTTTTTGAATTGCGTCTGCGGATCGACGAATGGACGCGCCTGCCGTGACGGAATCCTCCTCGATGAATTCTTCCGAGCAATGGACCTGGTCGAGCGCCTATCCGGCGCCGGCGAAACTCAACCTGTTTTTGCACGTGGTCGGCCGGCGGGCCGATGGCTACCACCTGCTGCAGACGCTGTTCCGCTTCGTCGGACACGGTGACCAATTGGCCTTCTCTCCCCGCGACGACGGCGCGGTGACGCTGGCGCGGCCGCTGCCCGGCGTGCCGCCCGAGAGCGACCTGACGGTACGCGCGGCGCGTTTGCTGCAGGCCGAGACCGGTCGCCGCCGGGGCGTCGAGATCACCGTCGAGAAACGCCTGCCGATGGGCGGTGGTCTCGGCGGCGGCAGTTCCGACGCGGCGACGGTGTTGCTGGCACTCAACCATCTCTGGCAGCTCGGCTTGCCGCGCCGGCGCCTGCAGGAGATCGGACTGACGCTGGGGGCCGACGTGCCGGTCTTCGTTTTCGGCCGGAACGCGTTCGCCGAGGGCGTGGGCGAGGAACTGCGGCCGGTGGATGTTCCGCCGGGATGGTACGTCGTGCTGGAACCGCCGGTACAGGTGCCCACCGTGGATATCTTCCGCGCGCCGGAACTTCGGCGCGATACGCCGGCGATCAGTGCCGAGGCGTGGACGCCGGGATTCGGCGACAATGATTTGCAGGCGGTTGCCGTCGCCCACTTCCCGGAAATCGCCCGGCATCTGCAGTGGCTGTCGCGTTTCGCCGAGGCGCGAATGACTGGCTCCGGCGCGTGCGTCTTCGCCGCTTTCGAGCGCGAGGACGAGGCGCGCGCCGTGCTCGCCGCATTGCCTGCCGACATGCGGGGCTGGGTCGCGTCGGGTCTGCCGGAACATCCTCTGGCTGCGTTGTGCGCCTGACGCGGAGACCATCGCAACAGGGTTGATTCACTCTCCGGAGGGGAGGCGGCTTTTGGTAAAATACGCCGTTTTTTTCGCCAACCTTTTGGGAGTATTCCGTGAAAATCGTCTGCCTCGACCTTGAAGGCGTGCTGGTCCCCGAAATCTGGATCGCGTTCTCCGAGCGCACCGGCATTCCGGAACTCCGCCGCACGACGCGCGACGAGCCGGATTACGACAAGCTGATGAAGTTCCGGCTGGACATCCTGGCCGAGAAGAGGCTCGGTCTGCCGGACATCCAGAAGGTCATCTGCGAGATGGGGCCGTTGCCGGGCGCGCGCGAATTCCTCGACAAACTGCGCGAGGACTACGAAGTGATCATCCTGTCGGATACCTTCTACGAGTTCGCTCACCCGCTGATGCGCCAGCTGGCCTGGCCGACGCTGTTCTGCCACAGCCTGGAAACCGACGCCAACGGCGTGGTGGTCGATTACCACCTGCGCATGCCGGAGCAGAAGCGCGAGGCCGTCAAGCGCTTCCGTGAAATGAACTTCACCGTCGTCGCCGCCGGCGATTCGTACAACGACACCAAGATGCTCGCCGAAGCCCACGCCGGCATCCTCTTCCATCCGCCGGAGAACGTCATCCGCGAGTTCCCGCAGTATCCGGTGACCCGTACCTACGACGAACTCCGCGCGCAGATCGACAGCGCCTTTGCCCGTATCGAAGGCTGATCCTTTATATGTATTCGCAACGCTACTACACCCTTTCGGCCTCCTGTCCCGACCGCGTCGGCATCGTCGCCCGCGTCGCCGGCTTCATCGCCGAGCACAACGGCTGGATCCTTGAGTCGCGCTATCACTCGGACAACAACAACGGGGCTAGCCGGTACTTCATGCGCATCGACATCAAGGCCGATTCGCTGCCGTTCCACCTCGCCGAGTTCCGCGAGCGTTTCCGGCCGATCGCCGAAGAAATGCAGATGCAATGGCAGATCAACGACTCGGCGGTCAAGAAGCGCGTCGTCATCATGGTCAGCAAGCAGGAACACTGCCTGTATGACCTGCTGGCGCGCTGGCAATCGAAGGAGCTGGACATCGAGATTCCGTGCATCATCTCGAACCACGACACCTTTCGCGGCTTCGTCGAATGGCACGGCATCCCGTTCCATCACGTGCCGGTGACGGCGGACAACAAGGAAGCGGCCTACGCCGAGATCCGCCGGCTGTATGAGGAAGTGCGGGGCGACACGATGGTGCTCGCCCGCTACATGCAGATCATCCCGCCGGACATGTGCCGGGACTATCCCGGCCAGATTCTCAACATCCACCACTCCTTCCTGCCCAGCTTCGTCGGCGCCAAGCCCTACCATCAGGCCTATCAGCGCGGCGTCAAGCTGATCGGCGCGACCTGCCACTACGTGACCAGCGAACTTGACCAGGGGCCGATCATCGAGCAGGACGTGATCCGCATCGACCACTCCGACTCGGTCGACGACATGGTGCGCTACGGCAAGGACATCGAGAAGGCGGTCCTCGCGCGCGGCCTGCGCTACCACCTGGAAGACCGCGTGCTGGTGCACGGCAACAAGACCGTGGTCTTCAAGTAGATGATCGTCCTCAAGGGCGTCAACCTGCGTCGCGGCGCCAAGGTGCTGCTCGACGCCGCGTCGGCTGTCATCAACCCCGGTGAGAAGGTCGGCCTGGTCGGGCGCAACGGGGCGGGCAAGTCGTCGCTGTTCGCGCTGATCAACGGCACCTTGCACGAGGACGGCGGCGAATTCGCCATGCCGCCCGGCTGGCGCATCGCTCAGGTCGCGCAGAAAATGCCCGAGACGGCGCAACGCGCGACTGACTTCGTCGTCGCCGGCGATTCGGCGCTGGCGACGGCGCAGGAGGAAGTCGCCGCGGCCGAGGCCTCGGGCGACGGCGAGCGCATGGCGCACGCCTACATGGTGCTGCACGATGCCGGTTCGCACGATGCGGAAGCGCGGGCGCAGGCGTTGATCCTCGGCCTCGGCTTCAAGACAACAGAACTCGACAAGCCGGTCAACAGTTTTTCCGGCGGTTGGCGGATGCGCCTGCAGCTGGCGCGGGCGCTGATGTGCCCGTCCGACCTGTTGTTGCTCGACGAACCGACCAACCACCTCGACCTCGATGCACTGGTCTGGCTCGAAGCCTGGCTGAAACGCTACGCCGGCACGCTGCTCGTCATCAGCCACGACCGCGAATTTCTCGATGCGATAACCAACGTCACGCTGCACATCGACAGCGGCCAGTTGACGCGCTACGGCGGTAACTACAGCACCTTCGAGGAAACGCGGGCGCAACAGATCGAACTGCAGCAGAGCGCTTTCGCGAAACAGCAGGACAAGATCGCCCACCTGCAGAAGTTCATCGACCGTTTCAAGGCCAAGGCAACCAAGGCCAAGCAGGCGCAGAGCCGGGTCAAGGCGTTGGAGCGCATGGAGAAGATCGCGCCGGTGCTGACCAGTGCCGACTTCACCTTCGAATTCAAGGAGCCGGCCAACCTGCCCAATCCGATGCTGGTTCTGCGCGACACCGACTGCGGCTACCTGCCGCCGGAGGGTGCGCCCCCCGGTACGCCGCCGACGGTGATCGTGCGCAAGGCGACACGTACGGTGAATGCCGGCCAGCGCATCGGCATCCTCGGCGCCAACGGGCAGGGCAAGTCGACGCTGGTGAAAACCATTGCCCGCGAGCTGATGCCGCTCGACGGCACGGTCACCGAGGGCAAGGGGCTGCAGATCGGCTACTTCGCCCAGCAGGAACTCGACGTGCTGCGCCCGCAGGACAACCCGCTCGAACACATGGTGCGTCTGGCCAAGGAAGCGTTGCCCGAAGGCGAATCGGGGCGCGAGCAGGATCTGCGCAACTATCTCGGCTCGTTCAACTTCACAGGCGACATGGTCAAGCAGCCAGTCGGCACGATGAGCGGCGGCGAAAAGGCGCGGCTTGTTCTGGCCATGCTCGTCTGGCAGCGCCCGAATCTGCTGTTGCTTGACGAACCGACCAACCACCTCGATCTGACCACGCGCGAGGCGCTGGCCGTGGCACTCAACGAATTTGAAGGCACACTGATGCTCGTCAGTCACGACCGCGCCTTGCTGCGCTCGGTGTGCGACGAGTTCTGGCTGGTCTCGCGTGGCGGCGTCGCACCGTTCGACGGCGATCTCGACGACTACCAGAGCTACCTGCTCGAAGAGGCCCGGCGGGTGCGGGAAGAACTGAAGGTCAGCCTGAAGGAAGAACGGGCGGAAGAGCGTGCCGCCGCCCCGGTCGTCGCTCCTGCGCCGGCGAACAAGAAGATCACGCCGCAGATGAAAGCGATGAAGCGGGGCTTGGCCAAGGCTGAGCAGCGCATGGCGGACCTCGAGGCGCGGCGTACCGATCTGGAAATGCGGCTGTCGGCGCCGTTGCTACCGCAGGAAATCGGCGAACTCGGCCTGGAGTTGCAGGCGGTCAACGACGCATTGGCTGAGTGCGAGGAGACCTGGCTTTCCCTGTCCGAGCAAATCGAAGCGGATTCCTGAGGGCGACAAAAAACCCCGCGGCGTTTCCGTGGCGGGGTTTTTCCAGGGGGCGAAGCGTCACGCGCTCCCCTCCCAGCGAGCCTTGCGGCTCCTCAGACGTTCTTGCGACGACGCAGTGCGCCGAGTCCGGCCAGGCCGAAGCCGAGCAGTGCCAGTGTCGCGGGCTCCGGCGTTTCGTTGATCGGCACGTCGTTGATTGCCACGCCGGCGATTGCAAAGGCCGTGTCGTAAATCTGGTCCAGCGCATTGGTGACACCGAATCCAAGTGAATAGGTGCCTGCCGTGTCAAAGACGTACTCCATGCGAATCCAGCCGGTGTAACCGCAGCCCTGGCCGGTGCCGCCATAGCAGGAACCTGAGTACGATCCCAGCGGCGAGAAAGCCGGGCCGCCATCGATGATTTCTGTTGAGGACGGTGTCAGCGTTACTCCTGTGGCGAGTCCAGGCAGTCCAAAGCCTGGCACGGTGTCGCCGGAGGTCGTTGTTCTTGCGGTAAACAGGAAGGAGTCGAAGGTGCTGGCGCCCAAGAATAGCCCCGCCCAGGCGTACTCGGTGAACTCAACGCCGTCCGAGGTGATGTAGTTGAAGTAGAAGTTCAGCTTGTCGCCCGAACTCACCGTGAATGTTGGTGTTTGCGCGAGAGAACCGTTGGTTTCCTGCCCGGTTGCTCCGACGGGCAACGTGCCGGCGCCGACTTGGCCGCCAGCGGTTGAAACCCACTCGTAGGAACTGAAGCCAGGGGCCAGTGTCACGACACCGTCGGCGGCGGTGTTGGTTCCGCAGTTGCCCGTACAGGCCCAGCCAGTCGGCAATGGCGCAGCGACTGCTACAGAACCCGTCAGCGCCAATGCGATGGTGGCACCAGCAAGCCCCAAGGTCTTTTGAATTTTCTTGCTCATTTCTTCTCCTTTATTGCAGTTGGTCTGCAGTCAGGATCGGTTAAGCAAGTTTTATACCTGTGTCTTTAGGGTTCTGTAAATCAATGTGTTGTGAGGAAATGGTTGGCCTTGAACCCAGTCGGCTGTAAAAAAAATCGACACCATGAGCCGAGCGCGGTGGCCGTTGGTGAGCGCTCTCCGAAGCGATTGTCTCCGACCGCATATTCAGCCGCTCGGAACTCGAATCACCGCAGGTAGTCTATCCGCGAGGGCGAAAGCCAGAATTCCGGCACCGTGGGGCCAACATTGCGGAGACGACACCATGAAGGGCGACAAGAAAACCATCGACATCCTGAACGATCTGCTGGCCGGGGAATTGGCCGCCATCGATCAGTACCTGATTCACGGCGAGATGTATTCCGACATGGGCTTCCAGCGGCTCGCGGAACACTCGTTTCACGAGTCGGACCACGAGCGTGTGCATGCGCGTGCACTGATCCAGCGCATCCTGTTTCTCGAAGGCGTGCCGAATATGATCAAGCGGGACGCGCTGAAGATCGGCAAGGACGTCGTTGAAATGCTCAAGGCCGATCTCGACGTTGAGTATCGCGTCGTGGGGAACCTGAAGAAGGCCATCGCCGCCTGTGAGAAGTTACAGGATTACGTCTCGCGGGATATGCTGACCGTCCAGCTTGAGGATACGGAGATGGATCACGCCTATTTCCTCGAAAAACAGTTGCGCCTCGTTGAGCAGGTCGGTTTGCAGAACTATAAGCAGAGCCAGATCGACGGCGCTGCGCCGGCGGCCTGAGGAGCGAGCCATGAAAGGCGACAAGAAAGTCATCGATGCGCTGAACAAGGTGCTCAAGAATGAGCTGACGGCGATCAACCAGTATTTCCTGCATGCGCGGATGTTCCGTAACTGGGGGCTGGAGAAGCTCAACGACTACCAGTACAAGCAGTCGATCCGGGTGATGAAGGAAGCGGACAGGCTGATAGAACGCGTTTTGTTCCTCGAAGGTCTGCCCAACCTGCAGAGTCTCGGCAAGCTGATGATCGGTGAAAATCCTGCCGAGTGTCTTGTCTGCGACCTCAAGGCCGAACGCGAGATCCATCGGCCGCAACTTGTCGAGGCGGTGGCGCTGGCCGAGGAGCAGCAGGACTATGTCAGCCGTGATCTGCTTGAAGATCTACTGGAAGAATGCGAAGAGGCGATCGATTGGCTCGAAACGCAACAGAGTCTGATCGAGAGTGTCACGCTGCCCAACTATCTGCAGGCGCACATGGGTAGCGCGGAGGACTGAGCCGGCGCTCGCCGCGGTAACCGCCATGTATGTGTGTCTCTGCAAAGCCGTCACCGAGCGGCAGATCCTCGAAGCGGCTGAACAAGGCGCGCATTCGCTGAAGGATCTGAAGCACATGCTGGGCGTCGCCAGCGAATGCGGGAAATGCGCGGCAGACGCCAAGCGCTGCCTGAAACAGGCGCTGGAGGGGGTCGGGCACCAGCATCATCACTTCCATCACGGCCATCACCACCACATGAAGGGATGATGCGAGCAACCGGTCATTTCGCGCCGGTAGCCGCGAGAGTGGCTGGTGTCAAGTTTGAAGCGCAACACTAGAATTGATGCTGTAGGCATCAGGTGTTTGAGGCGTCAAGCTGTTCATCCGCGAGCAGTTTAGCGAAGACCTCTCTGGGGGTCTGATAGCCGAGGATGCGGCGAGGACGCTCGTTCAGGCGATAGGCAATGGCATTGAGTTCATCCTGTGATGTACCGGACAGATCGGTGCTTTTGGGGAGATACTCGCGGATCAGGCCGTTGGCATTTTCATTGCT
>NZ_JCANUT010000011.1:0-24156 GCF_059569095.1 Propionivibrio pelophilus DSM 12018
ATAAGGGCTGCCCCCTATGCCGATCGCCACCCGTGGTGGACGTGCTCTGACTTTCGGCCTAGTCCTGTTATAAAGCACTTTAACTAAAATTATCTTGTTATTGTTTTTTAACGGTATTTTGTTTTTGCCGTTGTGTATATAAGTGTGCGCTAAGTCATTGTAGTCATTGAGGAAAGTTACAAAAAACTTCTTGCTTTGCCCATTTCTTTATCTTAAAGTGGGGCACGGTGGTAAAAAGTGGGGGAACGGGGTGTTTCTCTCCGCCTGCAGGGAGTAAAAGATTGATGTTCCAGGGAGCGACAGCGCTGAGTCTTGATGCCAAGGGGCGGCTTGCCGTTCCTGCGCGTCATCGCGAGGCGCTGGTAAGTGCTTCCGAAGGGCAGCTCGTGCTCACCGCTCACCCCCACCGTTGTCTTCTCCTCTATCCGGCGCCCGCCTGGGAACCGATTCGTGACAAGGTACTGGCGGCGTCCAGTCTTGATCCCAGAGCTGCCGCGATAAAGCGGCTACTGGTCGGTAATGCGCGTGACGAATCGATGGATTCCGCCGGGCGCCTGCTGGTTTCGCCGGAGTTGCGCCTGTTCGCCCAGCTGGAAAAGCAGGTGTGGCTGGTCGGGCAGGGAACGCATTTCGAAATCTGGTCCGACGCCGGTTGGCGGCAGCAGCAGGAAGTCTTCCTTGGCATGGTCGATCAGTCCTTGCCGCCTGGTCTCGAGGATTTGGCGCTGTGAGCGCTGCCTCCGGGCATCGAACCGTACTGTTGCGGGAGGCTGTCGATGCGCTGTCGGTGAAGCCTTCCGGGGTCTACGTCGACGGCACGTTCGGCCGCGGCGGGCATTCGCGGGCGATTCTGGAACGGCTCGGGCCGGATGGTCGCTTGCTGGCGCTCGATCGCGACCCGCAAGCCATTCTCTCTGCCCGGGAAATCGGGGATCCACGTCTGCTTGTCGTCCATCGGCCGTTTGCCGAACTGGCTGAAGCGGTGCGGGATGCGGGCCTGCCGGCTGTCGACGGTGTTTTGCTGGATATCGGCGTGTCCTCACCGCAGATCGATGAGGCAGAGCGGGGGTTCAGCTTTCGGTTCGATGCGCCGCTGGATATGCGCATGGATACCACGCAGGGAGAAACAGCCGCGTCGTTCCTGGCGCGCGCAGAAATCAAAGAAATCACGGAGGTCATCAGAAACTATGGCGAAGAACGGTTTGCTTTCCAGATTGCAAAGAAGATTGTGGCTGCTCGGAGCGAGCGGTGTATTGCAACCACCGGCGAGCTCGCCGCGCTCGTACGCGAAGCCGTGCGGACCCGCGAGCCCGGCCAGGATCCGGCGACGCGTACCTTTCAAGCTCTACGGATTCACGTCAATCAAGAGCTCGAGCAGCTTGCGCTAGTTCTGCCACAGGCGGTCGATGTGCTCCGTGACGGCGGGCGTCTGGTGGTGATCAGCTTTCATTCGCTGGAAGATCGGATCGTCAAGCGCTTCATGCGCGACCAAGCGAGTCCGGACACGCTGCCGAAGAACCTTCCCCTGCGTTCGGTCGATCTGCCGCCGCCGCGGTTGCGTGTGGTGGGGAAACCGGTCAAGGCGGGGGCAGAGGAGGTCAAGGCGAATCCCCGTGCGCGGAGCGCGGTGATGCGCGTCGCCGAAAAGTGCAGCGTACGGGGGGCAGCCTGAAATGGTGCGCACCAATCTCGTTCTGCTGCTTGCCATCCTGATGGGCGCTCTTGGCGTTGTGACGTCCCAGCACAAGGCGCGCAGCCTGTTCCAGGCGATGGAAGCCGAACAGGAGCGGGAACGTCAACTGGAGGTTGAGTTCGGGCAGCTGCAACTGGAGCTTTCGACCTGGGCAACGTCGCCGCGCATCGAGAAAATCGCCCGCGAGAAGCTGAAGATGCGCACGCCGGATCCGGCGAGAATCGTCACTGCCACCCGGGAGGTGTCGCGATGATGAACTTCAGCGGTTCCCGCGGGCACAAGTTCGCCGAAAGCCCTGTGCTGAAGCTGCGTTTGCCCGCCTGGCGGTCACGTTTTATGGCGCTGCTGATTCTGGCAGGCTTTGGTGTGCTGATCGGGCGCTCGTTCTATCTGCAGGTACTCAACGAAGATTTTCTGCAGGAGAAGGGTGAGTCGCGTTACCGCCGGGATCTGCAGATTACCGCGTCGCGCGGGCGCATCGCCGATCGACACGGCGACGTGCTGGCCGTGTCGACGCCGATGAAATCGATCTGGGCCGTTCCGGCGGATGCGCGCCTGACGCCGGAGCAGACAAGAGTGTTGGCCGGCGTTCTGGACATGGACGCGAAGGAATTGTCGCGGCGGCTGGCCAGCGACAAGTCGTTCGTCTTTTTGCGTCGGCAACTGCCGCCGGCAGTCGGCGACAAGGTCGCGTCGCTGAAGTTGCCAGGAATCGGGCTCGACCGCGAGTACCGCCGCTACTATCCGACGGGCGAGATGACCGCGCACCTCGTCGGCTTTACCGGTGTTGATGACAAGGGACTGGAAGGCGTCGAACTCGCCTTTCAGGGGCAGTTGCTCGGGCATCCCGGCAGTCGCAGCGTGATCAAGGACCGGCGCGGCCAGATCGTCGAGGATGTCGTTTCGATCAAACCGCCGCAGGACGGCAAGGATATTCGCCTGGCGCTGGATTCGAAGATTCAGTATCTGGCCTACAGCCAGCTCAAGCAGGCTGTGACGGATTTCAAGGCCAAGGCCGGCAGCGTCATCGCGGTAGACACCAAGACCGGCGAAATCCTGGCGCTGGCCAATTGGCCGACCTACAACCCGAACAATCGCGAGCGGCTGACCGGGGCGCAGTTGCGCAACCGGGCGATTACCGATACCTATGAACCGGGATCGGTGATGAAGCCGTTCACCGCCGCACTGGCGCTGGAGAAGGCGAAGGTCCGCTTCGACACGCCGATCGACTGCGCGCCGGGCCGGCTGACCATCGGTTCGGCCACCATTTCGGACGCGCATCCGCACAAGGTGTTGAGCGTCGCCGAGGTCATCCAGAAATCCTCCAATGTCGGCACCGCGAAAATCGCGGCGATGCTGACGCCGGAGCAGATGTGGACCATGTTCGATGCGGTCGGGATCGGGCGCGTGCCGGGGCTCGGATTCCCGGGTGAGGTTGCCGGACGCCTGCGTCCGTGGAAATCGTGGCGACCGATCGAACAGGCGACGATGTCGTACGGCCACGGGCTGTCGGTATCGCTGATGCAGCTGGCCCATGCCTATACCGTTTTTGCGCGCGAGGGCGACCTGATTCCGCTGACGCTGACCCGTGCCGACGAAAGTCCGGCCAAGACGGTGCCGGTCTTCAGCCAGCAGACTGCGCGCGAGGTGCGGGCGATGCTGGAAATGGCGGTGCAGCCCGGTGGCACGGCGCCCAAGGCGCGGGTGCCCGGCTATCGTGTCGGGGGGAAAACGGGAACGGCCTACAAGATCGAAGGCGGGCAGTACGTCCGCAAGTACGTCGCCTCGTTCGTCGGCCTTGCGCCGATTTCCAATCCGCGCCTGATCGTCGCGGTGATGATCGACGAACCGAGCGCAGGCACGCATTACGGGGGCGACGTGGCCGGGCCGGTGTTCTCGCGCGTCATGGGTGGCGCGCTGCGTACCCTCGGTGTCCTGCCCGATGCGCCGCTGCCGGTTGTCGCGCAGAACAGCCAGCCGACGAGGGGGCAGCTATGATCGCCATGCCGGTTTTTTCCGATCCGTCGTTCATCCTGAAGCAGCTTGCGGCGCAGGGCGTCACCCTGGGCGGTGTGGCCGATGACAGCCGGCAGGTACGGCGCGGGGATGTGTTCCTCGCCTTGCCAGGAGACTTTGCCGACGGGCGTGATTACATCCCGGACGCCATCGCCCGCGGTGCCAGCGCGGTGGTTTGGGAGTCCGGTGACGGATTCGTCTGGCAGGACGAGTGGGTGATCCCGAACGTCGCCGCGGCGAATCTGCGCGCGCTTTGCGGGCCGCTCGCGCACGCCCTTTTCAGGCATCCGGGCGAGCGCCTGTCGCTGATCGCGATCACCGGAACCAACGGCAAGACGAGCATCAGCCAGTGGCTGGCGCGCGTTCATCCGCGCCGTTGCGCCGTTATAGGCACGCTCGGTGCGGGATTCGCCGATGCGATGAAGGAAACCGGATTCACCACGCCGGAAGCGGCGACGCTGGCGCGCTATCTGGCCGACTTTTCGGCCGACGGCGCGCAGGCATGCGCCCTCGAAGCCAGTTCGATCGGCATCGAGGAGGATCGGCTCGACGGTTCCCGGGTGGATGTCGCCGTCTTCACCAACCTGACCCGCGATCACCTTGATTATCACGGCTCGATGGAAGATTACGCGGCGGCCAAGGAGAAACTATTCAAATGGCCGCGCCTGCGGCTGGCGATCGTCAACCTTGACGATCCGTTCGGAGTCGCGTTGATGCAGCGGACGACCGCCTCGCGGATCGTCGGTTACACGCAGGGCGACGGGTTCGCCGACCTGCAGGGTGTTGTCCGGGCCGAGTCGGTGGATGAGTCCGCTGGCGGCTTGCGTTTTGTGCTGGTCACCCCGACGGGGCGTGCGCGGGTGCAAACAGGCTTGGTCGGTCGGTTCAACGTGTCGAATCTGTTGGCGACGGCGGCTGTCCTGCTCGATGCCGGATTGACGCCGGCGGAAGTCGCGGCACGCTTCGCCGAGTTGCCGGCCCCGCCCGGGCGTCTGGAAACGCAGGGCAGGAACGGCGAGCCGCTGGTCGTCGTCGACTACGCGCACACCCCGGATGCGCTGGAAAACGCGATCAGCGCACTGCGCGGCGTGGCGACGGCGCGCGGTGGCCGGCTGATTGCCGTGTTTGGTTGCGGCGGTGATCGCGACCGGGGCAAGCGTCCGCTGATGGGCGAGGTGGCGACCCGTCTGGCCGACCGGGTGATCCTGACCAGCGACAATCCGCGCAGCGAGGAGCCGGCGGCGATTCTTGCCGAGATCGCCATCGCCGCGCCAGACGCGGAAATCATCGAAGACCGTGCGTCGGCGATCCGTCGGACGATCCTCGGCGCGGAAGCCGCCGATGTGGTTCTGCTGGCCGGGAAGGGGCATGAGCCCTATCAGGAAATCGCCGGAGTGAAGCGGCCTTTTTCGGATATCGACGAAGCTGCCGCCGCCTTGGCCTTGCGGCAGGAGAAACAATAATGAGCGTGAAAATGGATTTGCCAACCGCCGCCAGCGCGATGTCCGGTAAGGTCGTCGGCGAGGTGGTAGCGTTTTACGGAGTGTCGACCGACAGCCGGACGGTGTGTGCCGGCGAGTTGTTCATTGCCCTGCGGGGCGACAAGTTCGACGGGCACGATTTCATCGCCACGGCGCGGGAGCGCGGGGCGGTGGCCGCGGTCGTCGACGCCAAGGGGGCCGAAGCCTTGGGCGAGGCCGCCGGATTGTCGCTGATCGTCGTCAACGACACGCGGATCGCGCTCGGCGATCTCGCCGCGAACTGGCGGGCACGCTTTGCCTTGCCGGTGATCGGGGTTACCGGCAGCAACGGCAAGACGACCAACAAGGAAATGATCACCAGCATCCTGAAAGCGGCGTTCGGCAACGACGCCGTGCTGTCGACACAGGGCAACCTGAACAACGACATCGGCCTGCCGCTGACCTTGCTCCGCCTGGGGCAGGAACATCGAGCCGCGGTTATCGAGATGGGGATGAATCACCCGGGCGAGATTGCCTACCTGGCGCGGATCGGCCGGCCGACCGTCGCCCTGGTAACCAATGCGCAGCGGGCGCATCTCGAAGGCATGGGAACGCTAGACACGATTGCGTCCGAGAAAGGCAGCATCTTCTCCGGACTTGATGCGAACGGGGTGGCGGTATTCAACGCGCTCGATCAATGGGCGCCCTTGTGGCGAGAACAGAGCGCCCATTGCCGTCGTCTGTGCTTCGCGCTCGATGCGCCGTCTGGCGTGGAGGCCGAAGTGACCGGGCATTGCCAGACACATGGGCTGGAGAACCGCGTTGTTATCGTTGCCAATGGCGAGCAGGTTGAAGTAACGCTGGCTCTGCCGGGAGCCCACAACGCCCGTAATGCGCTGGGGGCGGCAGCGACTGCGCTTGCCGCCGGGGTTTCGCTGGAATCGGTGCGTGCCGGCCTCGTCGCTTTCCGCGGAATCAAGGGGCGGCTGCAGCGGCGTGCCGGGCTGCACGGCGCGACGGTGCTCGACGACACTTATAACGCCAACCCCGATTCCGTGCGTGCCGGCATCGACGTCTTGGCCGCCACGGTCGGACGAAAAATTCTGGTGCTCGGCGACATGGGCGAAATCGGTGAGATGACCGGGCAGTTCCACGACGAAGTCGGCGGTTACGCCAAGAGCCAGGGGGTCGACGTTCTGCTGGCTTTCGGCGAGTCGAGTGCGCTGGCGGCGCACAACTTCGGGGCGGGTGGCGCGCATTTCCGGAAGATCGAAGACCTGATCGCCACGCTGGTTGCCGACATGGACGCGGAGTCGATCGTGCTGGTCAAGGGCTCACGCTTCATGCGCATGGAGCGGGTGGTCGATGCCATCACCAAGGCTTCGGAAAAGGAGGCTCAGTAATGCTGCTGATGCTCGCACAATGGCTTTCGCAGGATGTCCGCGGCTTCAACGTCTTCGGCTACATCACGCTGCGCACCGTGCTGGCGGCGATGACCGCGCTGATCATTTCGTTCGTCGCCGGGCCGCGCGTCATTCGCTGGCTGGCAGCGAAGAAAATCGGCCAGGCGGTGCGTCAGGACGGGCCGCAGACGCATCTCGCCAAGTCGGGAACGCCGACCATGGGCGGCGTCCTGATCCTCATTGCCATCGGCATCACCACGCTGCTGTGGGGCGATCTGACCAACCGCTACGTGTGGGTCGTGCTGATTGTCACGCTCGGCTACGGTGCGATCGGCTGGTACGACGACTGGAAGAAGGTCGTTTATCGTGATCCGCGGGGGCTGGCGAGCCGCTGGAAGTATTTCTGGCAGTCGGTGCTTGGCCTGGCCGTCGCCATCTATTTGTCTTACTCGTCAACCGTTCCGGCGCAGATGGAATTGATCGTGCCGTTCTTCAAGACCGTCTCGTATCCGCTCGGTTCGATCGGCTTCATCGTTCTCACCTACCTCGTCATTGTCGGCACCAGCAACGCGGTTAATCTGACCGACGGACTCGACGGGTTGGCGATCATGCCGACCGTGATGATCGCCGCCGCGCTGGCCATCTTCTCCTACGTCGCCGGTAGTTCGGTCTTCGCCAAGTATCTCCTGTTGCCCTACATCCCGGGGGCGGGCGAACTGGCCGTGTTTCTAGGGGCGATGGCCGGTGCCGGTCTGGGTTTCCTGTGGTTCAACGCCTATCCGGCCGAGGTGTTCATGGGCGACGTCGGCGCGCTGGCGCTCGGCGCGGCGCTCGGGACGGTGGCGGTGATCGTCCGCCAGGAAATCGTGCTGGCGATCATGGGCGGCGTTTTCGTCGCCGAAACGCTGTCGGTCGCCGCGCAGGTGCTCTATTTCAAACACTCGGGCGGCAAGCGGATCTTCCGCATGGCGCCGTTGCATCACCACTATGAACTCGGCGGCTGGAAGGAAACACAGGTCGTTGTCCGCTTCTGGATCATCACCATCATGCTGGTGCTGATCGGTCTGTCCACCCTCAAGCTGCGCTGATGAGCATGGAACTCAACGGAAAACACGTCCTGGTGGTCGGCCTCGGCGAGAGCGGACTGGCGATGGTCAAGTGGCTGTCGCGCCAGGGAGCGGCCGTGCGGGTCGTCGACAGCCGGCAGGCGCCGCCCAACGTGGACGCCTTGCGCGCCGCCGTTCCTGGTGTCGAGCTTTTTTCGGGCGAGTTTTCCGACACGGCGTTTGCCGGTGTCGATCTGATCGCCATCTCGCCCGGCGTGCCAGTGCAGACGCCGCAAGTGCAGGCGGCGCTGGCAAACGGCGTTCCGGTTGTTTCCGAGATCGAGCTGCTCGCCTGGGGCGTTCGCCGGTTCGCGCCGCAAAGCCGGGTGATCGCCATCACCGGCAGCAACGGCAAGACCACAACGACGACACTGACGGCTTACCTGCTCAACGCCGTCGGCGTGCCGGCTGTCGCCTGCGGGAACATCTCGCCGTCGGCGCTCGATGCGTTGATGGCGGCCGTCGATGCAGCGGCGTTTCCGCAGGTTTGGGTCCTCGAATTGTCCAGCTTCCAACTCGAAACGACCTTTACCCTCGACGCCGACGCGGCAACGGTGCTCAACGTCAGCGAAGACCATCTCGATCGCTATGCCGGCATGGACGACTACGCGACAACGAAGCGGCGCGTGTTCCAGGGGAAAGGAGCGATGCTGCTCAACCGCGACGATGCCTACTGCCGGTCGTGGCAGCAGGCGGATCGGACGACGCTCAGTTTCGGACTCGCGTCGCCATTGGCGGAGCGCGATTACGGTCTTGCCGACGGCTGGATCGTCCGTGGCAACGAACGCATCGTGGCGCTGGCGAACCTCAAGCTGGCCGGTCTGCATAACGCCGCCAACGCGATGGCCGCGCTGGCGCTGTGCGAGGCGGTGGGTGTCGAGGCGGCGCGCCTCGTTCCGGCGTTGTGCCGGTTCACCGGCCTGGCGCATCGCGTGGAGTTCGTTGCCGAAATCGGCGGCGTGTCGTATTACGACGATTCCAAGGGTACCAACGTCGGTGCGACGCTCGCCGCGGTTCAGGGCATGGGCCGCAAGGTTGTCCTGATTCTCGGCGGCGAGGGCAAGGAACAGGATTTCTCGCCACTCAAGGCGGCGCTCGCCGAACACGGGCGGGCGGTAGCCCTGATCGGCCGCGACGCCGGCCTGATCGGTAGTGCGATCGACGGCTGCGGGGTGCCGACGCGCCATAGCCGCGATCTCGAGGATGCCGTGCGCTGGGGTACCGAACAAGCCGAGGCGGGTGATGCCGTCCTGCTTTCGCCGGCCTGCGCGAGCTTCGACATGTTCCGCAATTACGCGCATCGCGCAGAAGTTTTCGTTCAGTGCGTGCGCATCTTGCAGAAGGAGCGTGGCTGATGCTGCCGGCGCTTGACGGAACCCGTCGCCTGCCCGCCGAGGTGGACAACACCCTGCTGTGGAGCAGCCTGATCCTGCTGCTGCTCGGGATGGTGATGGTCTATTCGGCGTCGATCGCCATCGCCGAGGTCGGCAGGTTCACGGGCAACCAGCCGGCGTACTTCCTCATCCGGCACGGCGTCTTTCTGGCGATCGGGCTGATTGCCGGCGGTCTTGCGTTCCAGATTCCCCTGACGACCTGGCAGCAGATATCCCCCTGGCTGTTCGTTGTCGGCTTCGTCCTGCTGGCGCTGGTGCTGATCCCCGGTGTCGGTCGCGATGTGAACGGCGCACGCCGCTGGCTGCCGTTCGGAGTGGCCAACCTGCAGCCCTCGGAACTGATGAAACTGTTCGCCGTGCTGTATGCCGCGGATTACACCGTGCGCAAGATGCCGCACATGCATGATTTGAAAAAGGCCTTCCTGCCGATGGCCGGCGCGATGGTCGCCGTCGGCGTGCTGCTGCTCAAGGAGCCGGACTTCGGCGCCTTCGTGGTGATCATCTCGATCGCCATCGGCATCCTGTTCCTCGGCGGAATGCGTGCGCGCCTGTTCGCGATCCTGATCGTCGTGCTGGTCGCAGCGTTTGCGGTCCTGATCGTCGTTTCGCCGTATCGCCGCGATCGCATCTTCGGCTTCATGGATCCGTGGTCGGACGCCTTCGGCCGCGGTTATCAACTCTCGCATGCGCTGATCGCCTTCGGGCGCGGCGAACTGTTCGGCGTCGGTCTCGGCGCGAGCGTCGAAAAGCTGTTCTACCTTCCCGAGGCGCACACCGACTTCCTGCTGGCTGTTATCGCCGAGGAACTCGGATTCGTCGGCGTGATGATGGTGGTTGTCCTGTTCGGACTACTGGTCCAACGTGCCTTCGTCATCGGCCGCCAGTGCGTGGCGCTCGATCGTCTGTATCCGGCGCTGGTGGCGCAGGGCATCGGGATCTGGATCGGCGTACAGGGCTTCATCAACATGGGTGTCAACATGGGCCTGCTGCCGACCAAGGGGCTGACCCTGCCGCTGATGAGTTTCGGCGGCTCGGGCATCCTGGCCAACTGCGTGGCGCTGGCGGTATTGCTGCGGGTCGACTGGGAGAATCGACAGCTCATGCGGGGGGCGAAGCTATGAGCAAGACGCTTCTTGTCATGGCCGGCGGCACCGGCGGCCACGTGTTCCCGGGACTGGCAGTGGCCGATCTCCTCGTGCAACGCGGCTGGAAAGTGGTCTGGATGGGCAACCCGGACAGTTTCGAGGCGCGCACGGTACCCGCGCGCGGTTACGAGATGGCGCTGGTGCGCTTTGCCGCGCTGCGCGGCAAGGGGCTGCTGCGCAAGCTGTTGTTGCCGGTCAATCTGCTTTCCGGTTTCTGGCAGGCGCTGCGCGAAATTCGCCGGATCAAGCCGGACGTGGTGCTCGGCATGGGCGGCTATGTCAGCTTCCCCGGCGGGATGATGGCGGTGCTGCTCAACCGGCCGCTGGTGATCCACGAGCAGAATTCGATCGCCGGGCTGGCCAACCGCGTGTTGGCCAAGGTGGCCGACCGGGTCGTCTGCGGCTTTCCCGATGCACTGCCGATAAGCCAGTGGGCGGGCAACCCGGTGCGTGGCGACATTGCAACTCTGCCCGAGCCGGCGCCGCGTTTCGCCGAGCGGGATGGCTTGCCCCTGCGCCTGCTGGTCCTGGGCGGCAGCCTCGGTGCGGCGGCGATCAACGACATCGTCCCGAAGGGGCTGGCGTTGATTCCCGAAGCGGAACGGCCGGTGGTCGTGCATCAAGCCGGAGAAAAGCATCTGGTGACGCTGGAGGCCAACTACGCCGCGGCCGGCGTGCGCGCCAATTGCGTGGCGTTTATTGACGACATGGCCGGGGCCTATGCCTGGGCCGACCTGGTGCTCTGCCGGGCCGGCGCCCTGACCGTCGCCGAACTGGCGGCAGCAGGTGTGGCCAGCATTCTGGTGCCGTTCCCGCATGCCGTGGACGACCACCAGACGGCCAACGCGAAATTCCTCGCTGACGCGGGTGGCGCCTTCCTGCTCCCGCAACCTGAAATGACCCCCGAATCGGTGAGCCTGATCCGGAATTACACGCGCAGCCAGCTGCTGCAAATGGCCGAACGCGCCCGCGAACTGGCGCGGCCGGAAGCAGCAGAGACCGTGGCGCGCGTCTGCGAAGAGGTATGCAAGACATGAAACACAAGATCAAGAACATCCATTTCGTCGGCGTCGGCGGCGCCGGTATGAGCGGCATCGCTGAAGTGCTGGCCAATCTCGGCTTCGGCATCAGCGGCTCCGATCTGGCGGACAACGCGACGACCCGCCGCCTGGCCGGTCTCGGCGTGCGCACCGTCACCGGGCATGCCGCGGAGAACATTGGCGAGGCCGATGCCGTGGTCGTGTCGACCGCGGTCAAGGACGACAACCCCGAAGTGCAGGCCGCGCGCGCGCGCAAGATCCCGCTGGTGCCGCGCGCGCAGATGCTGGCCGAACTGATGCGCCTGAAGCGCGGCATCGCCGTCGCCGGGACGCACGGCAAAACGACGACGACGAGTCTGGTGGCCTCGATCCTGGCCGAAGGCGGCATGGATCCGACCTTCGTCATTGGCGGCCGGCTGAATGCGGCCGGGGCGAATGCACGGCTCGGGTCAGGCGATTTTCTCGTGGCCGAGGCAGACGAGTCGGACGCCTCGTTCCTCTACCTGTCGCCGGTGATCTCCGTCGTGACCAACATCGATGCCGATCACATGGAAACCTACGGGCACGACTTCGGGCGGCTCAAGCAGACCTTTGTGGACTTCCTGCAACGTTTGCCGTTCTACGGCGTCGCCGTGCTCTGCGCCGACGATGCCAACGTGCGCGAGATCATGCCGCAGGTGTCGAAGCAGATCGTCAGCTACGGCGTCGACGAATCGGCCAACGTCCGCGCCGAGAACGTGGTGGCCGAGGACGGGCGCATGAAGTTCGACTGCGTGCGGGTCAATGGCAGCGTCAGCCGTTTCCCGGTCTCGCTGAACCTGCCGGGCATGCACAACGTGCTCAACGCGCTGGCGGCGATCGCCGTAGCGAGTGAAGTCGGCGTTTCCGACGAGGCGATTGCCAAGGCGCTGGCCGAGTTCAAGGGGGTTGGCCGTCGCTTCCAGCGTTACGGTGAGGTGAAGCTCCCGGCGGGCGGTGCGTTCACCCTGATCGACGACTACGGCCATCACCCCGCCGAGATGCGCGCGACGATTGCTGCCGTGCGTGGGGCCTTCCCGGGCCGGCGCCTGTTGCTGGCGTTCCAGCCACACCGCTACACGCGGACGCGCGACTGCTTCGAGGATTTCGTCAGCGTGCTCGGTTCGGTCGATGCGCTGGTGCTGGCGGAGGTGTATGCCGCCGGCGAAGCGCCTATCGTCGCTGCCGACGGGCGCACGCTGGCGCGCGCATTGCGCGTCGCCGGCAAGGTCGATCCGGTTTTTGTCGAGAACATTGCCGATGTGCCGCAAACAATTCTCGAAGTCGCCCGTGACGGCGATGTGGTGATCACGATGGGGGCCGGCTCGATCGGCGGCGTTCCCGGCAAGCTGGCGCAAGGTTGAAAGATAGGTATGTCTGATTTCGGAAAAGTTGCGGTTCTCTTTGGTGGCAAGTCGGCCGAGCGCGAGGTCTCCCTGCAGAGCGGTTCGCGCGTGCTTGCCGCGTTGCTGCGTCAGGGGGTCGATGCGCATTCCTTTGATCCCGCCGAAGGCAAGCTCGACGAACTGGCCGCGTACGACCGGGCGTTCATTGCCCTGCACGGCCGCTACGGCGAAGACGGGACGATCCAGGGCGCGCTGGAACTGATGGGTATCCCCTATACCGGCAGCGGCGTATTGGCTTCGGCGGTGGGGATGGACAAATGGCGGACGAAGTTGCTCTGGCGCGCGATGGGGCTGCGGATTCCCGAGTTCGTGATGCTTCAGGCGGACAGCGATTTCGACAGTGTCGAACGCCAGCTCGGGCTGCCGCTTTTCGTCAAGCCGGCCTGCGAAGGCTCGTCGATCGGCGTGACCAAGGTGCGCCAGCCCGGCGAACTGCGTCTGGCTTATGACGCGGCGGCGAAACACGATTCGCTGGTCATTGCCGAACAGGGGGTGCTGGGCGGGGAATACACGGTGGGCATTCTCGGCGATCAGGCCTTGCCGATAATCCGCATCGTGCCGACGACGGATTTCTACGACTACGAAGCCAAGTATCTGCGCGACGACACCCGCTATCTGTGTCCGTGCGGCTTGCCCGAGGGGCGCGAGCTCGAATTGCGCGCGCAGGCGCTCGAAGCGTTCCGCGTGCTCGGCTGCCGCGGCTGGGGGCGGGTGGACTTTTTGATGGACGAACAGGGCGAGGCCTATTTCCTTGAGGTCAATACCTCGCCGGGGATGACCGACCACTCCTTGGTGCCGATGGCGGCGCGCGAGGCGGGGCTGTCGTATGACGAGTTGGTATTGCGTGTGTTGTCGTTGGCGACTTTGGGATGATCGATGTGGAACCGGCCGCAGTTGTTGAGAGATGTCGCGGACCTGCTCTATGTGGCGGGTGCCGCGGCATTGGCCGTTGCTGCGGTGCTCTGGGTGGCGCGCCTGCCCTTGTTCCCCATTCGCGAGGTGGTGGTGACACGCGAGCTTCGGGAAGTGCGGCGTGCGGAAATCGAGGAGGCCATCGCCGGAAAGCTGCGCGGCAATTTCTTCAGCGTCAATCTCGAAACGCTCCGGCAGTCGCTGGAACAACTGCCCTGGGTGCGGCGCGTCACGCTGCGGCGTCAGTGGCCGGCGAGCATCGAACTGGGGATCGAGGAACATGTGCCGGTCGCGTTCTGGGGCGAAGGGGTCGGGTACCTGGTCAATTCGTACGGCGAAATCTTCGCCGCGGGGATGAGCGCTCCGCCGGCCGCGGCCATGCCGTTGCTGCAGGGGCCGAGCAGTTTCGTGCCGGAGATGCTCGACGTATACCGGCAGTCGCTCTCCCTGCTGGAACCGCTTGGCCGCGCGCCGCGAATCCTGACCGTGTCGCAGCGACTGGCGGTGCAGTTGAAGCTGGACGACGGAATGATCGTCGAACTGGGCCGGGAGCAGGCCAAGGCCCCGCTGCGCGAGCGGCTGGAACGATTTGTCGAGTTTTATCCATCCGTGCTGACCGCTGCGAAAAAGCGGCCGGACGTTGTGGATATGCGTTATCCGAAAGGATTCGCGCTGCGCGTCAGCGGGCTGGCCGCAGCGTCGGAAAGTGAGAGCAAAGGGAAACCATGAGCAGGGAAAACAAGGAAATCATCGTCGGCCTCGATATCGGCACCACCAAGGTGGTGGCGCTGGTCGCCGAGGTCAGTCCCGATGACCGGCTGAACATCATCGGCATGGGTTCGCAAGACTCCCGTGGGCTGCGCAAGGGCGTCGTGGTCAATATCGAGGACACCGTGGCGACGATTTCACGGGTGATCCAGGAAGTGGAGCTGATGGCCGACTGCAAGGTCAAGGACGTCTATACCGGGATCGCCGGCAGCCACATCCGCAGCTTCAACTCCAACGGCATGGTGGCGATAAAGGACAAGGAAGTGACCACGATGGATGTCGAGCGGGTGATCGAAACCGCACGCGCCATGCCGATCCCGGCCGACCAGGAGATCCTGCACATCCTGACCCAGGAATTCATCATCGACGATCAGGACGGCATCCGCGAGCCGATCGGGATGAGCGGCTTCCGCCTCGAAGTGAAGGTGCACATCGTCACCGGCGCCGTCTCCGCGGCGCAGAACATCGTCAAGTGTGTGCGGCGCTGCGGGCTGGAAGTCAATGACCTGGTGCTGCAGCCGCTGGCGTCGAGCTACGCCGTGCTGTCCGACGATGAGAAGGATCTCGGCGTATGCCTGATCGACATCGGCGGCGGAACGACCGACATCGCGGTGTGGACGCAGGGTGCGATCCGCCACACTTCGGTGATTCCGATCGCCGGCGACCAGATCACCAACGACATCGCCATGGCGCTGCGCACGCCGACGCGCGAGGCTGAGGACATCAAGTGCAAGTTCGGCTGCGCGCTGTCCGATCTGGCCGATCCGGAAGATGTGCTCGACGTCGCCGGCGTCGATGAGCGGCCATCGCGCAAGCTGTCGCGCCGGGCGCTGTCGGACGTGATTCAGCCGCGCGTCGAAGAACTGTTCGAACTGGTGCAGGCCGAACTGCGCCGCTCCGGGTTCGAGGACGTGCTGTCGTCGGGCATCGTCCTGACCGGCGGCTCGGCCGTCATGCCTGGAATGATCGAGCTTGGCGAGGAGGTGTTCCACATGCCGGTGCGGCTCGGCTTCCCCAAGTATTTCGGCGCGCTGGCCGACGTTATTCAGACGCCGCGTTTCGCCACTTCCTACGGGCTGTTGCTGGAGGCGCTGACGCAGCGCAGGCGCGGCGTGAAAGTGCGCGAGACGCGCGACGTGAAACAGATTTTCGGGCGGATGAAGTCCTGGTTCGAAAAAAATTTTTGATCGGTTAATTCAAGTTTTTTGCAGAGGAGAGAGAGGCCATGACCATGTTTGAAATCATCGATAAGGAAGCGCTTGCCCCGGATTCAGAAACGGTAATCAAGGTGATCGGTGTAGGTGGGGCCGGCGGCAACGCCGTCGATCACATGATCCGCGAGGGGGTGATGGGCGTCGAATTCGTCGCTGCCAATACCGACGCGCAGGCGCTGAAGCGCAGCGTCGCACACAAGAAGCTGCGTCTGGGCAAGTCGGGCCTGGGCGCCGGCGCCAAGCCGGAGGTCGGCCGTGATGCCGCGGTCAGCGAGCGCGAACAGATCGCCGAGTCGCTGAAAGGGTCGCACATGGTGTTCATCACCGCCGGGATGGGCGGTGGCACGGGAACCGGCGCAGCGCCGATCGTCGCCGAGATCGCCCGCGAAATGGGCGTGCTGACGGTCGGCGTGGTCACCAAGCCGTTCCTGTTCGAAGGCAAGCGCGCAAAAATCGCCGAAGCCGGCATCGCCGAACTGCAGAAGCACGTCGATTCGCTGATCGTCATCCTCAACGACAAGCTGATGGATGTGCTCGGCGAGGACGTCTCGATGGACGAGGCCTTCAAGGCGGCCGACAACGTGCTGCGCAATGCCGTCGGCGGCATCGCCGAGATCATCAACTTCCCGGGACTGGTCAACGTCGACTTCGAAGACGTGCGTACCGTCATGGGCGAAATGGGCATGGCGATGATGGGCTCGGCCTACTCTTCTGGCGTCGACCGCGCCCGTATCGCCGCTGAGCAGGCCGTGGCATCGCCGTTGCTCGAAGGCGTCAATCTCTCCGGGGCCAAGGGGGTTCTGGTCAACATCACCTCGTCGCGCAGCCTGAAGATGAAGGAAGTCAACGAGGTCATGAATACCGTGCGTGAATTCGCTGCGGACGACGCACACATCATCTTCGGTGCGGTCTACGACGAGGGCATGGGCGACGAACTCCGCGTGACCGTGGTCGCCACCGGTCTCGGGCAGGCGCAGGCCAAGCGGCAGCCGTTCGAGGTGATCAATACGCCGGTCGTGCACGCGACCGGGACGGATGGAGCGTTTACGCACGCGTCGAGCATCGACTACAGCCAGCTCGACGTGCCGGCCGTCGTGCGCAAGCGCGGGGGAACGACCGCCGAGGCATTGGCCAGCCGCGGGGTCGATCATTACGATATTCCGGCATTCCTCCGCAAACAAGCCGACTGAGGGGCGGCCGGCTGCGCTTGCCGATACGGCGTTGCATCCCGTCTTGCATGGCGCTGCCATGCGGCGGCGGTCTGCGCCTTGTCTCGCCTGCGTTCGCTCGGCCGTGCATGCGCGAATAAGAACTTTGTAACACTTTCTCTCTGCAAAAAAGGGAATTGGCGGGTCGTGCTACAATTCGCCAATTCCGATTTTCTTTCAACGACATGCTGAAACAGCGCACTCTCAAGTCGGTGATCCGCGCGTCCGGTGTGGGCCTGCATTCGGGCGTCAAGGTGAACATGGTCCTGCGGCCGGCTGCGCCGAATACGGGCATCGTTTTCCGCCGGGTCGATCTCGATCCTGTCGTCGACTTGCCGGCATCGGCGCTGGAAGTCGGCGACACGCGCATGTGCTCGTGTCTGGAGCGCGAGGTCGGAGGCGTTCGTGCCAAGATCGGCACCATCGAACATCTGATGTCGGCGCTGGCCGGACTCGGGGTGGATAACGCCTATGTCGATCTCGACGCTGCCGAGGTGCCCATTCTCGATGGCTCCGCGTCGCCGTTCGTATTCCTGATCCAGTCGGCCGGCATCGAAGAGCAGCCGGTCGCCAAGAAATTCATCCGCGTCAAGCGCCGGATCGAGGTGCGCGAAAACGATCGGTCCGGCGAAAAGTGGGCGCGCTTCGACCCGTACGACGGGTATCGCCTGAATTTCTCCATCGTCTTCAACCACCCGGCGATCGATCGCACCGGCCAGGAGGTGACGATCGATTTCGCCGAGCAATCCTACGTGCGCGAGGTGTCGCGGGCGCGCACCTTCGGCTTCATGCAGGAGGTCGAGTGGCTACGCGAAAACGGGCTGGCGCAGGGGGGGGGGCTCGACAACGCGGTGGTGCTGGATGAATACCGCGTACTCAACGCCGACGGACTGCGCTACAGCGACGAGTTCGTGAAGCACAAGGTGCTCGATGCGATCGGCGATCTCTATCTGCTCGGCCACCCACTGCTTGCCGCGTTCACCGCGCACAAGTCGGGGCATGCGCTGAACAATCTGCTGGCGCGGGAACTGCTGGCCAACCCGGACGCCTGGGAGTTCGTTACGTTCGAGGATGTGGCGAACGCGCCGGAAGGTGTTGTTCGCTGGCTGGCCCAGCCGGCACACTGATCCTGTCACGAAAAGCGTATGTGGCTGCTGCGCCTGCTCGGGATTCTGACCCTGATCACGGTGGGTGCGGGATTCGTGGCCTATCTGCTGACGCGCAACCCCCGCTATCTGGCCTTTTCCTGGCGGGTATTTCGCTATGCGCTGATCGTCGCCCTGCTGGTATTTGCGCTGTTGATTCTTGAGCGCGTGGCGGTCATTCCGCTTTAGCGGAACGGTCGATCAGCGTCGAAACTGCCTCGCGCAGCGCCGATTCCGGCAGCGCATCGCGCAGTTCCTCCAGTGTCCGACTGGTCTCCGTGCTGAGTGGTCGAGATGGCGATGTCCTTGATTGTGCAGGGGTTTCCGGCGCTTGAACTTTCACCAGAACGCCATTACACTCAATCCCTCGTCGAGAAAACCCCTCGGTCAACGTTGTTGCCAGTTGGCGCAGCTTGGTCGCCACCGCGCTGTTCGTGGCGTGGATAACAATAATTCCTGATTTGTAATTCGCTATCTTGCTTGCCTGGCGCAAATGTGCCGGCGCGATCTGTTCGTAGAGGTGCGCCAGCCGCAGAAGCAGTCTTGCGTGCGCCAGCAGATTGCCAGCGCCGTCGGCTGTTTCCAGAAAGTCCTGGAGAGTGGTCGGCATCGGAAATGAGAGAGGATTCGCGTGAATGTGATTCTGGTTTCAAACCGGTTGAAAACCGCCAAGACCGTGCATATTACACCGGCGATCGTGCTGGCGATCCTCGCCGGTTTCGTGGCGTTGTCCATTACCGTTTCCTTCGCCTTCTACTGGGTCGGCATCCGGCAGGACCCGGTGGTCGCCTCCGACCTGGTGCTTCAACAGCAGCAGGCGCATAACCAGAAGGCCGAGCAGTACTTGCGCAATAACGTGTCGGCGATGGCCGTGAAACTCGGCGAGATGAAGGCCCAGTTGCTTCGTCTGGACGCGCTCGGCGAGCGGGTCTCCCGCCTCTCCGGAGTGTCGATGCCGAAACCGCAGGCAGCCGGCAAGTCCGCGCGCGACGGTGCGGGAGGTCCGCTGGTACCGCTTTCCGGACCGCTTTCGTCCTTCGAATTGCAACGCGAGATCGATCGTCTTGGCGAGGTCATCGAACAGCGCAAAGATGAACTGACAGAGCTTGAGTCGTTGCTTATGGAGCGACGCATCAAGAGCGTCCTGCTACCGACGCTGGTGCCCATCGATGCGGAACGGATCGGTTCGCCGTTCGGTCGTCGTGTCGATCCGTTTGCCAGCATCGGCGCGATGCATGAAGGAATCGATTTCGTTGCCGATACGGGCACCCCGGTTGTTGCCGCTGCAGGCGGCGTGGTGGTGACGGCAGAATTTCACCCACAATACGGAAACCTGATCGAGATCGAGCACGGAAATGAGTTCTCGTCGCGGTATGCCCACCTCTCGAAGATAGGCGTGAAAGCCGGGCAGATTGTCAGGCGCGGTGATCGGATTGCCGCCAGCGGCAACACCGGCCGGTCCACGGGACCGCACTTGCACTTCGAGGTCCGTTATCGCGGCGTAGCGCAGAATCCCGCCCGTTTCCTGCAGCAGGGTGGTTCGATGGCCTTTGCCAGCGCGGGCAAGAATGGCGCAAATGTGGCGCCTCGGGGGGCCGGCGGCAAGCGCTGAGTTCCACTGTTTCCTCAAGATTTGTCCCTCCCGCCCCGGCTGGAAGGCGCGTGATAGAATTCCCGCTTTTAACGCGCTCACGCCAATTCCAGAATGATTTCCGGCTTACTCAAGAAGATTTTCGGCAGCCGCAATGACCGGCTGATCAAGCAGTATTCTGCGGTCGTCCGTCAGATCAATGCGCTGGAACCAAGCATCAGTGCGCTTTCCGACGACGAACTGCGCGGCAAGACGGCCGAGTTCAAGGCCCGCCTGGCCAACGGGGAAGCCCTCGACGCCTTGCTCCCCGAAGCGTTCGCGGTGGTCCGGGAAGCCGGCAAGCGCGTGCTCGGCATGCGGCACTTCGACGTTCAGCTGATCGGCGGCATGGTCCTGCACGACGGCAAGATCGCCGAAATGCGCACCGGCGAGGGAAAGACGCTGGTCTCGACCCTGCCCGCCTATCTCAATGCGCTGACCGGCAACGGCGTGCATATCGTCACGGTCAACGACTACCTGGCCAACCGCGACGCCGAGTGGATGGGCAAGCTGCACCGCTTCCTCGGGCTGACCGTTGGCGTCAACCTCTCGCAGATGCCGCACGACCAGAAGCAGGCGGCGTTTGCGTCGGACATCACCTACGGCACCAACAACGAATTCGGCTTCGACTATCTGCGCGACAACATGGTCTATGCGGCCGGCGACCGCGTGCAGCGCAAGCTGGCCTACGCCATCGTCGACGAGGTCGACTCGATCCTGATCGACGAAGCGCGGACGCCGCTGATCATCTCCGGCCAGGCCGAGGATCACACCGACCTTTACGTTCGGATGGACAAGGTCGCGCCGATGCTCACCCGCTGCGCGGAAGAAAACGGTCCCGGCGACTACTGGGTCGACGAGAAGGGGCACCAGGTACTCCTCTCCGAGGACGGCCACGAGCACGCCGAGGAAATTCTGACCAACGTCGGACTGCTTCCCGCAGGCAGCAGCCTGTACGACGCCGCGAACATCCTGCTGATTCACCACCTGTATGCGGCGCTGCGCGCGCACACCCTGTTCCTGAAGGACCAGCAGTACGTCGTGCAGAACGGCGAGGTCGTGATCGTCGACGAATTCACCGGTCGTTTGATGGCCGGACGCCGCTGGTCGGACGGCCTGCACCAGGCCGTCGAGGCCAAGGAGGGTGTGAAGATCCAGAACGAGAACCAGACGCTGGCCTCGATCACCTTCCAGAACTACTTCCGCATGTACGGCAAGCTGGCTGGCATGACCGGCACCGCCGATACCGAAGCTTACGAATTCCAGCAGATCTACGGTCTCGAAACCGTGGTCATCCCGACCAACCTGCCGATGATCCGCAAGGATCTCAACGACCAGATCTTCCGCACCGCCGACGAAAAGTTCGCCGCGATCATCGCCGACATCCGCGCCTGCCGTGAAAAAGGCCAGCCGGTGCTGGTCGGCACCACCTCGATCGAAAACTCCGAACTGCTCTCCAACCTGCTCGACCGCGAGAAGCTGCCGCACCAGGTACTCAACGCCAAGCAGCACGCGCGCGAAGCGGAGATCGTCATTCAGGCCGGGCGGCCGGGGATGATCACCATCGCCACCAACATGGCAGGCCGCGGGACCGACATCGTCCTCGGTGGCAGCATCGCCAAGCAGGTCGACGCGATCCGCGACGACGAGTCGCTGGACCCGCCGACCAAGGACGCCAAGATCGCCGCGCTGCGCGCCGACTGGCAGAAACTGCACGATCAGGTGCTCGCTGCCGGCGGCTTGCACATCATCGGTTCCGAACGCCATGAGTCGCGCCGTATCGACAACCAGTTGCGCGGCCGTTCCGGCCGGCAGGGTGACCCGGGTTCGTCGCGCTTCTTCCTGGCGCTCGACGATCAACTCCTGCGCATCTTCGCCGGCGATCGCCTCAAGGCGATCATGGACCGCCTGAAAATGCCCGAAGGCGAAGCGATCGAACACCCGATGGTGTCGCGCTCGCTCGAATCGGCGCAGCGCAAGGTCGAAGGCCGCAACTTCGACATCCGCAAGCAACTGCTCGAATTCGATGACGTCTCCAATGACCAGCGCAAGGTCATGTACGCGCAGCGCAACGAGTTGCTCGAAACCGAGGATATTTCCGAGACCATCACCTCGATGCGCCAGAGCGTCCTGACCGACATCTTCCGCCGCCACGTGCCGGCCGAGAGCGTCGAGGAACAATGGGATCTGCCGGCGCTGGAAAAGGAGCTGGCTTCCGAGTTCCTGCTGACGGTTCCGGTCGCCGAATGGGTCAGGAACGAGCCGACGCTGAGCGACGGGGCGATCCTCGAACGCATCATTGCCCAGGCCGACGAAGCCTACGCGGCCAAGGTCGAACTGGTCGGCGCCACGTCCTTCCACCAGTTCGAGCGCAACGTGATGCTGCAGAGCCTCGACACGCACTGGCGCGAGCACCTCGCCGCGCTGGATCATCTGCGCCAGGGCATCCACCTGCGCGGCTACGCGCAGAAGAACCCCAAGCAGGAATACAAGCGCGAAGCGTTCGAACTGTTCGAGGCGCTGCTCGACAGCGTCCGCGTCGACGTCACCCGGCTGCTGGTCACCGTGCAGGTGCGTACCCAGGACGTCGAGGAAACCGCGCCGCAGGCCGGAGTGCAGAACGTGCAGTACCACCACGCCGACTACGAGGAAGCGCTGGCCGCCGCCGACGAAGCCACGCCGCCGATGCCGCCGCTGCAGGCCGGCCAGAAGATCGGCCGCAACGATCCGTGCCCCTGTGGTTCCGGCAAGAAGTACAAGCAGTGCCACGGCAAGCTCAGTTAGGAAATGAAAGATTCGTCACCCGGCGAAGGCCGGGGTCTAGTTCGTTGAATTTTCTGGATTCCGGCTTTCGCCGGAATGACGAATTTCCAATAAGTCAGCACTTCCGTAACGAATCATCACCGTTGAGGTCGCGCAGGGCGCCGAGATTCAGACGAACATACCGTTTTCGTTAGTCTCCGCGCCCTTCGTTTATCCACGATATCCGCCCGTAAAAGGTTTCTACCATGCCAGTCAACTACGCCACCCCCGCCCCCGAAAAACTTTTCCCCGTCGCCGGCGTTCGCCTCGGTACCGCCGAAGCCGGCATCCGCAAGGTTGATCGGCGCGATCTTACGCTGCTGGCGCTCGACGCTGGCGCGACTGTCGCCGGTGTGTTCACGCAAAACCGCTTCTGTGCCGCGCCGGTGCATGTTTGCCGCAGCCATCTCGCCGCCGGCAAGGGCATCCGCGCGCTGGTGATCAACACCGGCATCGCCAACGCCGGCACCGGCGAACCCGGCATGCAGGCCGCGCAGGCCACCTGCTCGGCCGTCGCCAGCCTGCTCGGAATCGACGCCAGCCAGGTTCTGCCGTTCTCCACCGGTGTCATCCTCGAACCGTTGCCGGTCGACCGCCTCGTCGCCGGCTTGCCCGCCTGCCAGGCGAACCTGCAGGAAAACAACTGGCATGCCGCCGCGCACGCGATCATGACCACCGACACGGTCGCCAAGGCAGCTTCACGGCAGATCCAGATCGACGGCCGGACGGTGACCATCACCGGCATCAGCAAGGGCGCCGGCATGATCAAGCCGAACATGGCGACCATGCTCGGCTTCGTCGCTACAGACGCGGGTGTTGCTGCGCCGCTGCTGCAGCAACTCGCGCGCGAAGCCGCCGATGAGTCCTTCAACTGCATCACCGTCGATGGCGACACCTCGACCAACGACTCCTTCATCGTGATCGCCACCGGTAAATCCGGCGTCGCGTTCGATAGCGAGTCGTCTGCCGGATACCCCGATTTGCGCGACGCGCTGATTGCCGTCGCCCGCGAACTCGCCCAGGCCATCGTGCGCGACGGCGAAGGCGCCACCAAGTTCATCACCGTCGCCGTCGAAGGCGGACGCGACCGTGAGGAGTGCAAGCAGGTCGGCTATGCCATCGGCCATTCGCCGCTGGTCAAGACCGCCTTCTTCGCCTCCGACCCCAATCTCGGCCGCATCCTCGCCGCGATCGGTTACGCCCGCGTCGATGCGCTCGACGTCGACAAGATTCGCGTCTGGCTGAGCAGCACCGGGCAGGACGTGCTGGTCGCCGAAAACGGCGGGCGTGCCACGTCGTATCGCGAGGAAGACGGCGCACGCATCATGGAATCGAAGGAAATCACCGTGCGTGTCGACCTCGGCCGCGGCCCGGCCAGCGCCAGGGTCTATACCTGCGATTTCTCGTACGACTACGTCAAGATCAACGCGGATTACCGCAGCTGACTTGGACGTGCGGGTTAGGGCGTCGGCAAGGTAATGTTTGAATTCGTCACCCCGGCGAAGGCCGGGGTCCTGCCGGCAGTTGCTCTCCGATACTCGATACCGGCCTGCGCCGGTATGACGAGGTCTTTATACTTCATCGTGCCGAAGCAATAACCTGTTGTTTCATAATCTCTGGAAGGCCCGAGGAGACTGAGGCGCTTGATGACTTTTGACGAGTCACCAGGCGCCTCGCATTCACAAAAACTTCCCGAACGGGAAGTTTTTGCTTTGTGCGCCCGGCACGGGCGTACTCCTGCGGGTGCAAGTCCCGCCGTAAGTTGATCACAGCGAACGAAGTGAAGCGCAACTGCG